>JAURNO010000078.1 GCA_030830145.1 Verrucomicrobiota bacterium | reverse complement strand
TGACCAATGATCAAAAGATCGCGGGCCCCCTCGGCTCCTTCGTGAAAAGTGTAATCAATCTTTTCCCCACTCGGGTTCTGTATGGATTCAATCATTCCTGCAGGCTTACGTCGAACACCCTCCCTTTGGCAAGAGCACTATTCGAAATCGGAGCAGAAATCGAAGATTTCCCATCCGAATGACGGATTACGGCAAGAGGGTCCCAAAAGACGAAACCGGCTCCGCGAGGGAACCGGCTTCGCACCATAAAAGCTATCTTTCGTTACAATCAGGCGATCTCGGCTGCGTGAAACTCGAGCCAATCGTCCAGGTTGTTCAAGTTGATGGCATCCTTGGGGTCACCGTCCGCCAACCCATTGGCCGAAAGGATTCCCTGACGGGTTGCGTCGTCATGGATGTACCCGGTGATGGAGTCGTTGAGAGAACTGACTGAGTCGGCGTCCAATTTGACTCCTGGCTGCTCCCTGACCCATGCCTCGAACTGAGGATAGGTGGGCTTGGAACCGGAGATAAAAGAACGGACGGCTTCGGCATCAAGGCCCAGTCCGTCTACGACCATGGAGTCGTAACCGGCTCCAATACCCGGATACCCGTCGGCGATCTTTCCGGCGGCTTCAAGGGAAACTTTTTGCCAAAGACGTGGAAGATGAAGAACACCTAAGGGACCGGCTGTTCCTGAGCTGATGAGAGGTACGATTTGTGACATAATGATGACTGGTTTTGGTTTATATTGTTTGGGTGAAAGAGACCCGTCCGGCAAATGAGATTGACGGAATCCGGCAAAAGGGGGAAGGGTAACTCCTAAGAATAGGTTGGACAAATTCAGCACGACAACCATCTGAGGTAAAGTCTTTTATCAACAAAATACAAAGCAAACAAAAAGGATATTCAACTATGAGCTCCAAGGAGAAAAGAATCGGTTTGGTCGGGGTTGGCCGCATGGGCGCCAACATGGCCCGCAACCTCAAGGACAAAGGCTATCAAGTCAGTTGCGTAAACGACGTCGCCAAGGAAGTGGCTTCTTCGCTTGCCGAGGAACTCGCCTGCATGCACGCCGAAACTTTGGCCGAAGTCACGGCCAATTCGGACATCGTTCTCACCGTGGTGACCAACGACGCGGCCATGGATGCGATCTTTTTCGGTGAAGGGGACAACCTGTTCACAAACGCATCCGGAAAACTTTTCATCAATTGCGCGACCCTTTCCCCCGGCATGCATGTCAAGCTCGAGGGAGCGGCGGCGGAGGCCGGATGCCAAACCCTCGAGGGATGCATGGCATCAAGCATTACCCAAGCCCGCGAAGGCACGCTGTACCTGATGATCGGAGGAAAACAGGAGGTCTTCGACAGCGTCAAGGATCTGTTGGACGATCTCAGCATCAGCTTGCGTTTCGTAGGCGAAGCCGGCCGGGCCGCTCAAGTCAAGGCCCTCGTCAACATGGTCATGAACATCAACACCGCGGCCCTGGCCGAAGGCTTGGGAATCGCCGAGGCGCTTGGGCTCGACTTGGAAATGATTTGCGAAATTTTTTCCCAGACCGGAGCGAATTCGCGCGTTTTGGAAACCGATGCCGAAGACATGCTCACCCGGGATCACGAATGTTATTTCTCCGCCGATCACGCGGCCAAGGATTCGGGCATTGCCATTTCGGTCGCCGAAGAAGCGGGCGTCAATGTCCCACTTGCCAGGGCCACCCTCGCCCAGTTCGAAAAAATGGTCGAACTGGGGCTTGGTGAACTCGACAAATCGGGCGTGGCCGAACTGACCTTCAAAGACCGAGGCGCCGGAAGCTAAGAAACTCCCTTTGCCCGCGTTTTCTTACGCACCATACCCGACTCTGATGCCCAAGGGTTCCTTGGTTGCCATCGAGTCGCTCGAGTCTCCGAAACCAGTCAGGTCGTTCCGAACATCCGGTCACCGGCATCTCCGAGCCCCGGAACGATGTAGCCGTTCTCGTTGAGCTTCTCATCGAGGGCGGCGGTGAAAACCGGAACGTCCGGATGGGCCTCCTTCATGCGGGCTACGCCCTCGGGGGCGGCCAATAAACAAAGCATACGAAGGTCATTCGCTCCCGCTTTCTTCAAACGGTCGATCGCGGCGACCGAGGAGTTACCGGTGGCCAGCATAGGATCGACTGCAATGACGAGGCGCTTGTCGAGTTCGGGCGGAACCTTGCAATAATACTCGACCGGTTCGAGGGTTTCCTCGTCTCGGTACATGCCGACAAACCCCACCCGGGCCGCCGGGATGACCTCGAGAATCCCGTCCAACAAACCATTGCCCGCCCGCAAAATCGAGACCAAGGCAAGTTTCTTGCCGTCCAAAATAGGGGCCCTCATACGGCACAAAGGCGTATCCACGTTGACCGTAGTCAAGGGAAGGTCTTGGGTTACTTCGTAGGCAAGCAGCATGGAGGTTTCCCAAAGCAATTGGCGGAAGGTCGCGCTCGGCGTCTCCTTCCTGCGCATGAGAGTCAGCTTGTGCTGGACAAGGGGGTGATCGATGATGGTCAGGTGTTCCTTCATGATGAATGATTAGGTTTTTAAATCGATGCGCGAACCAAGAAGGGATGAAACCTCGGGTGGATCCTCGCTCACTTCAAAAGCGGCCCGGATGGTTTCCCCCACTCTCTCGGCGGATTCTTCGTCCCGCGCATGAACGCGTAAAAGAGGGGTATCGGGTTCAAGGAATTGCCCAACCCGAGTCATTCGGTCCAGACCGACCGAAAGGTCGAGCTGGTCGTCTTGTCTCAATCGCCCGCCCCCAAGTTGCACCACTGCGTTCCCGAGAGCCCGCACGTCGACTTTTGATACAAAACCCTTGCCGTCCGCAGGCAGGTCAAAAACAAAAGAAGCTTCAGTAAGGTGAGCATCCGGGTTGTCCAGCAAATCGTTCGGGCCTCCGAGTTCGGAAACCATTTGGCCAAAGCACTCGGCAGCTCTTCCGTCTTCCAAAACCCGGGCAATTTTTTCCTCCCCCTCCCCGGCGTTCGCAGCCAAACCGCCGAGCTCGAGGAGGACACCCCCCAAAGCAACGGTTACTTCGCGTAGTCTGGAGTCGTCCTGTGCTCCGGTCAGCAACTCGATTGCATTCTTTGTTTCAAGGGCATTGCCCGCAGCCCGGGCGAGCGGCTCGTTCATGTCCGTAAGGAGGGCGGCGGTTTTGCACCCCGCCCCGTTTGCTCCGTCGACCAAGCTTCGGGCAAGGGCCTCGGCCTGTCCTGGATCAGCCAGAAAAGCGCCGTTGCCAAACTTGACGTCGAGCACGAGCCCCTCGAGGCCGGCTGCCAGTTTCTTGGAAAGGATGGACGCGGTGATCAAGTCGATGCTCTCGACTGTAGCCGTGACGTCGCGAATTGAATAGAGGCGCTTGTCGGCGGGGGCGATACCTTCACCCGCTCCGACAATTGCGCACCCGGTCGAACGCACGACCCGAGCAAGTTCCTCTTCGGAGACCGCCGTCCGGTAGCCCGGAATCGCATCGAGTTTGTCGAGCGTTCCGCCGGTATGCCCCAGACCACGTCCGGAAATCATCGGGACGTAAGCTCCGCATACGGCAAGGGCAGGAGCGAGAACCAAGGACACGTTGTCCCCCACCCCGCCGGTCGAATGCTTGTCGAGGACGGGACCCGGCAAATCCCATCGCTGAACCTTTCCGGTGTCACGCATGGCCAGGGTCAAGTCCACTCGTTCGCGCTCGCTCAATCCCTTCAGGCAGACGGCCATGGCAAAGGCGGCGGCTTGAGAATCCGTGACTTGCCCATCCGCCAAGCCTCGGG
>JAURNO010000077.1 GCA_030830145.1 Verrucomicrobiota bacterium | reverse complement strand
TCTTCTGGTTCCACGTATTTTCCGACTGCTTCGTTCGGGTTGATGCTCGGGTCGCCCAGGGTGACGATTTCACTCCTTGTTGTAATCCGTAAGCGGTAGAAGGTTTCCCTGAATGTTACGGAGGATCGACTGGGCATGTCGGAAAAGCGTTTGTCTGCCCGGATGAAGGCCATGAAGTTACGAACCCCTTTTTCGGGACCGGAAATGGTCCCGTTTACCCCTTCTTTACCCAAGATGATTGTTCCAAGCACTTTTTCTTTTGCCCCAAGGTCTTCCAAGCGATCTTTCCAATCCAGAAAATCCGGAAGAGCAGTAAATTGGTAGAAGGTGATGATCGTCCTTTCCATCTGAGAATCGAAGGATAGGCGAAAAGGGTTGGCAAGCGAGTTGAAAAGACGCGTGGGCGGTTGGCCCGGAGTACTCAGTTCGTTACTTCGATGATTGCTTTCAACACACCGGATTCCGGTCGGATAAGATCCGCGAAACGGTGTGCAACCTCATCGAATCCCAGGCGGTGAGTGATCCAGGGAGCGGTGTCAATGGTCCCATCCTCGATCAAGCTGATGATCCTCGGGAAATCGCGGGGCAGGGCATTGCGGGAGGCAAGGAGGTTCATTTCCTTGCGGTGAAGGGCGGGATGAACAAAAGAAACTTCCTCGGTGGTAATGCCAACATATACGAGGTTTCCAGTATGAGCGACGTATTGGAGGGCCCCGGACATGGAGCGTGGGTTCCCCGTTGCATCGGTTACGACGTCGAAAAGGTTTCCCTTTGTGATTTCCAGGCATTTTTCGAGTTCCGAACCATCCCCCTTGAATTGGACGAGATTTTCGATTCCATAAGTCGTTCGGCAAAAATCGAGCCTTTCTTGGGACATATCCATAACGGTTATGTTTGCCCCGGTCAGCCGGTTGAATTCGAGCGTAGCCAACCCGATCGGCCCGGCTCCGATGACAAGAGCATGCTCTCCTTTTCCCGGGTTTCCGCGGTCCGAGGCATGGCAACCAATGGCGAGCGTCTCGACGAGAGCGAGTTGCTCGAAGTCAAGCTTGTCCGATGGATGAAGTTTGTCCGCCCGAATAATCGAACGTTCGCACAGTCCACCATCCATCATGACGCCAAAGACCTTGAGGTTTTCACAGCAGTTTCCTTGGCCTTTGGTGCAAGCGTGGCATTTCCCGCAGTTGAGGTAGGGTTCCACCGAGCAACGGTCACCGGGGCGGACGTTGGATACGCCCTCTCCGACCTTGAGCACTTCCACACCTAATTCGTGTCCGGGTATACGCGGGTAGTCGAAGAAGGGGAACTTTCCCAGATAGCAACTGACGTCGGTTCCGCAAATCCCCATTCTGGCCGTACGGATGAGGGCTTCTCCTGGAGCGGGTTCGGGGGGCTCGGGGGCATCGATGAATTCGAAGTTTTCAGGGGCGACCAATTGAAGGGCTTTCATAAGGTGGGGCAGGGGGGGCTTGGACCCTTCAGGAAACTTGTATGGAATGGAGTAGAAAATGAGCCATAAGGGAGGCTCCGTGCGGACTAGGATGCACCCCGTCGCCTGCCCAATGGTTTGGAGGAGCGTATTTGACGGCTTCGTCGAACATCGATTGAAACGGCACGAACACGGCTTGATGGACTTGGGCCATTTTTTTTGCCGCTGCCCGGTACTTGTCGAACTCGGGAAACCATTTGTCGTTGACCGCTCCGCATTTGAGGGCAAAGGGTTCGCAAATGACCAACTGGGTTTTGGGCAGGGCGCTTTTCGTTCTTACAAGAAGGGCGTTGAAATCGTCCTCGTAGGTCTTGACCGTTCCGTCGTATTTTCCGTTCAACCCATGCCAAATATCGTTTACCCCGATCAGTATGCTGAGCACATCGGGTTTCAGTTCGAGGCAGTCCTTCTCCCACCTGCCGGCCAATTGGTGAACCTTGTTTCCGGAAATACCCCGGTTGTGCAGGGTGAGTTTGTGGTTGGGCTCGGATATCAACAATTGGGATGCCGCCATCCAGGCATAACCTTTTCCAAAAGATTTTTGTTGGTTGGGTTTGGGGTCCTTCTTGTTTCGCCCGGCATCGGTTATGGAATCTCCCTGAAAGAGCATGACCCCGCCCTTTTTCAAAGTAGCTTTGGCTTTTTTCGAATGATGCCCGGCCGTGGCCTGATTGGCAATGACCGGAGCAAGGCCGGCAAGAGAAGCAGTTGCGAGGAGTTTTCTACGTGAGAATTTTAATTTGGGCATAGCAAACTTGCTAGACGTATAATTCGACGAATCAACCATGAAATCATCGACTGATCGAACTTTTGACGCTTGATCAAAGGAGAGAGGATTTTAGTTTCGTGGAATGACTGCAGACGAATCGCTCCTGAAGATGGCCATCGAACTTCCTCCCCCCCCCCAGGCTGCCGGGTTGTACAAGCCCTTGCTCATTCAAGATGGGTTGGCTTACTTCTCGGGGCATCTTCCGCTTCTCTCCAGTGGCGGGATGATTACCGGCAAGGTGGGGGTTGACCTCGCTGTTGAGGAGGCTTTTTTGGCGGCTCGTCAGGTTGGCTTGAACATTTTAGCTACGGTACGCGAAACCTTGGGCTCATTGGATCAGGTAGGGCGGGTAATCAAGCTTCTGGGAATGGTCAACGCAGTGCCCGACTTTACCCAGCATCCACAGGTAATCAATGGATGCAGCGAGTTGTTCCGGGACGTTTGGGGAGAAGACTGCGGGGTGGGTACACGCAGTGCTTATGGGGTTTCCGGACTCCCCGGAGGAGCATCCGTGGAAATCGAGGGTGTTTTCTCCTTACGGGAATGAGCCGACCTAAAAAAATACTCTGGGTGATTTCTTTTCTGTTTCTTGTCCTCGTTTTTGCCTTCATTTTTCGTAAGCCCTTGCTGACGGGGTATGCCCGCTTCTTTTGCCTTCAAACGGCTGACAAGGGGGCGGATGCGATCGTGTGTCTTTCGGGTGGCAAAGTCACTCGCGTGCCTGAAGCGCTCAGGCTCTGGAACCACGGGTTTGCACCAGTCGTTTTCTTGACCGAAGGAAAGAAGGCGAATAAGGAATTCTCAAATCTGGAAAAAAGCAACATGTGGTTTGCCCGTTCGGTGACCAAGCAGATGGAACTGAATGCGACATGGGAAACGATTCCCAGCCTAACGGGAGGAGCGACCTCGACTTTTGATGAGGCGGAGGATGTTTTGGCCTACGCAAAGCAGAAAGAATGGAAACGCATCATTATCGTGACCGATGAGTTTCATACTCGGAGAGCCTGTTACGCATTTGAGAAAATCTTTGACGGAAGCGGGATTGAGGTGGAGACCGCAGGCGCTTCGAACGAGGTTTTTTCAGATGATGATTGGTGGGAATCGGATTGGGGGATTTCTTGCTATGTTCTGGAGACAATCAAGTTTCCAGTTTATCTTTTTTGGGAACAGGAACCGACCGTCGTAAGGAACGACTAGGCGAGAATTTCCTTGATTGGCTTGGGTTTGCCACCAAGAAAAGAGGGGCGTCCGGGAAGGCGTCTGATTTTCGTACCCGTCATGCCAAGAGCCTCTGCAATGGTGGCATGCAAATGTTTGGGTTCAAATTCGGGAAAAGGGTCCCGCCCGTTCTCATCGGTCTCCCCCACCGCTATTCCACCCTTGATTCCTCCTCCTGCGAGCATTGCGGAAAATCCGTTGGGGTGGTGATCCCGTCCGCCGTTGCCCTTGACCTTGGGGGTTCGACCGAATTCGCTGGTCACCACAATCATGGTCGAGTCGAGCATCCCACGATCCCGGAGGTCGGTCATCAAGGAGGAAACGGTACCATCCAACTCGTTTGAGAGGTTGGCGAGATTTCCTGCTCCACCGTGCATCGAGTCCCAACTGCGGTTGGAGGTGACTTCAACGTAGCGAACGCCTCTCTCGACCAACCTGCGGGCAAGAAGAGCTCCTTGACCGAAGGCATGGTTTCCGTAGCGGTTGCGCAAGTTTCCCGGTTCGCGCATGATGTCGAAAGGTTCGGCCATGTCTCCGGACATGAACTTGACCGTTTGGGCGTAAAAATCGGAATAGGCGGTCACTTCTTCGTGCGGAAAATAATGAGAGAAGGAAGATGAGAAGCCTTGGGCCAGGCGAACTCTCTTTTCCAATTTTGCTTTGTCGATTTTCGGAAGCAAATCCTTGATTCCACGGGAAGCGTTCCCAATGGGCAAGGGGCTGTAGTCCGGGGCAAGGAATCCTGGACCTGGGTTCCCGCTGGCTATGACCACGCTCGAGGGAAGGATCGGGTCTGATTTGCCAAGAAACATTTGGGCCCATGAACCGAGCTGCGGGTGGGTAATGCCTGTTCTTTGACGGTATCCCGTGTGCATGACGTAGCGGGCCTGAGAATGCGCTCCAGTCTTGGTCGTCATGGACCTCACTACGGACAGGTCTTTGCCTTGCATGGCGAGCTTTGGCAACTTATCGGACAGTTTCAGGTCATCGCTCTGAGTTGCAATGGGTCTGCTGGGTCCCCCGATTTCGCGTGAGTCCTTGGGGTCAAAGGTGTCGATTTGGCTCATGCCACCTTTCATGTAAAGAAAGATTACCCGCTCGCAGGGTGCTTTTTTTGCCGGTTTAGCTGGTACTGCAGGATCATCCGCTCCGGTTAGAAAGCTGGGAGCCAAGCTAACTCCCAAGGTGGTTTTTGCCGCATAAAGCAGAAACGCCCGCCGGGTCGGTTCATCAAGAGACTGGAATAGATCATTCATAAGAATAAGGCACCGGGTTTTATTTGATGAAGAAAAATTCGGGGGTGTTCAACAAGGCCCAGATCAAATCCGAAAGATCGCCTTCCGACGAACCGGTTTGATCGAGTAAAAGTTTCTTCTCCGATTCCGTAGGCAGGCGATTGAGGATGCTTAGAAAAACCACCTCGGCTTGCTTGCGAGGATCTGGAGCGGATCGGACTTTTCGAAAAAGGAGCGAATCCCGACTCGTGAGAACTTCGGTGGGGAAACCGTTCATCAACTCCATTAATTGAGGTACGGATCCCACCCGACTGGAAGATCCGACGACAAAGAGTCTCTCCGATTGTCCGAATTTTCTGAGTAAATGCCCTGAGGGGGCGGGTTGAGGCAATTCGGAGGCACGGGCCAAGATGAGTTTGGTCTGTTTCTTGCCCTTGCCGGTGGATACGCTGATTCTTTGTTGCGAAAAGGATACCGACTGGTCGTAGCCGTCTATTAGGACTTCCTTTCCATTTTCGGAATCAATTAACCGGTATTTCCCATCATCTTTTCTGTCGATGAAGTTCAAGGCGGATTGTCCGTCGTAAACGTCGAGCAAGCTGGGCGGGCCCGGTTGCCTGTACCGGAGGGGGTCTTTTACCATGAGGGTAACGAGGGAATCCCAAATTTGTTCGGCGGACATTCTTCTTAGCATCGGGCCGGGGAAATGAAAGGGTTTTCCTTCCTCAACTTGGATGCGGGAGGCAAGACTATTGTAAGCCTTGGTATGCACAATGACCCATGAAAAAGCCCGCAGATCGAAGTCCAGGGCGACCATGACTTCGGACAAGGTCTTGAGAAGAACAGGGTTGCTTGCCTTTTTTATCTCCACGTTATGGAGGGGTTCAGCTACACCTTTACCCAGATAGCGGGCCCATGTCCGGTTCGCGATTGCCAGGGAGAACCAACCGTTTTTCGGATGGGCCAACCAATAAGCCAATTGTTCCCTCAAGGGTCCGTTTTTTGGTCCGCCCAAGGATTTGCCCACGATGAAGGCAGGCTTGACCTTGTCTCCAGCTTTACCGTCTTCGTATTGGTAGTCTTCAGGGAGAGGGAGGCCTGAATTCTTGTCGTCGAAAACCGCCAAAGTATTGCCTTCGGACAGTTTTTTGAACTCTTGGCGAAAGTCTTTGATTTTCTTTTGAGCGATTTCGTTGTTACCGTACTTGCCTTTGACGGCCGTGCTGAATCGGGGGTGATGGAAAATTTTTTCTTTCTCGGCGAACATCATCTTTCGGTCTTTTTGCTTTCCCAGGTTTTCGCCCTGTCCGATTTCAAGTTCTCCAAGGTAGGAGGCAAAAGCGTAATACTGTTTTTGAGTCCAATCGTCTGAGGGATGATCGTGGCATTGAGCGCACGCTATGTCTTTGGCGAGAAAGATCTTCGTCATGAATGCGACGTGATCGAGCTTCATGTCCTTGTCACGAAGGTGATAACCAGTGGCTGGGTTTTCCTGCATCGAACCGGAGGAAGAAACCATTTCATAAACCATGCGGTTGTAGGGTTTGTCTTGATGAATAGAATCTTTGAGCCAACTGGTGAAAATTTCCGAGGTGAATTTGCTTCCGTTCATTTTAGTTTGGATGCGGAGAAGATCGGCGAAGTAGTTGAAGGTGTGACTGACATACCCTTCGGAAGCGAGAAGTCTATTTACGAGATAGGTTCTTTTGCTCGGCCGCTCGTCATTGACGAAGTGAACGAGTTGCTCATAAGTCGGAATGGTTCCGGTGAGGTCTACGTAAACGCGGCGGGCGAACAAAAAATCGTTCAAAGAAGTGTTGTAAGTAAGGTTTTCCTCGGCCAATTTCCGCTCGATAACTGCGTTTATGATTTTCACGCTGGTTCGCATGATCCCGACTTTTTCCTGGGATGGATTGAAGGGGGCAGGTTCCGGGCGAGCAGCCCAAGCTGAAGTCGCGCAGAAAAACAGATGAAGAATCAAAAGAATACGAAGCATGGAAACGAAGGGGCTTGTAATAACATAGTCCCACTCCACGAGAAAATGCAAGCGTGAGCGATGGATTTCAGCCCCGCACCCAACCTTTTGTTTTCCTCTCGTCCAAAGGAGAGTGCCGTGATGAGGGTGTTCCCGAAATTCTACACTTTTTCGGGGACGACGTAGGGAGCACGATAGTCCCGGGTCAATAACTTGTTGGCTTCTTCGTCTCCCTTGATCGATTCGGTTTTTGAGTCGAACTCGAGGATTCGTCCCACGACATAGTCGGTCTCTTCGAGCTTTAGCCCGTTCTCCTTTAAATGTTCTTTCATTCTGTCGAAATATTCCGAAGCCTTCTTGTTGTTTCCAAACGCGTTGGTCTTCTTGTCGAAGCCTTGTTTCTCGCCCAATTGATAGGAGACGTTTGCCAAGTGACACAAACCGCTCGAAATGTGTCCTTCATAAACATGGGCATCGAGATCCTCGGTTTTTCTACTCCGGACTACTTGGATGAAGTTTTCGAAAATATCGCCTTTCCCGCGGTCGGACAAAGGGTTTTTAATCCCCTTCATATCATAGCTTTTCGATGTCTTCTGAGAGGCATTCCTATCGAAGTAGGTCTTGTTGGATACCCCCATGTTCGATTTGCCGGACAAACCACGAACGTCGAATACCAAGAGAGATTCACCGTAATCAAAGATGGAAAGTTGGGTGTTGGCTGTTTCGCCCTGGTCTTCGTATCCGAATCGACCTCCAACGCTTACTACGCTTTTCGGCCAACGGGCACCTGGAATCATCCAACGGGCGATGTCCATTTGATGAACGCCTTGGTTTCCGATATCCCCGTTCCCGTATTTCCAAAACCAATGCCAATTATAGTGGACGAGATTTTTATGAAAATCTTCTTTTTGAGCCGGTCCAGTCCAAACGTCGAAATCGAGAGACGCCGGAGGCTTCTCCGTATTCTTGAAACCGATCGACCCGCGCCGCTTGTGGCAAGTTCCGAGAGCAACTTCGAGCTTTCCGTGCTTTCCGGAAGCAATCTCTTGGGCTTGGTCCGCCCATTTCTGTATGGAGCGGTTTTGAGTGCCGTGTTGGACGATCCGACCGTATTTCTTAGCTGCTTCAACCAGTTTTTTACCCTCGAAAATATTGTGGCTCAGAGGTTTTTCGACATATACGTCCTTGCCTGCCTGACAGGCCCAAATCGACATCAGGCTGTGCCAATGGTTGGGGGTGGCGATGGAAATCACGTCGACGTCCTTGTTGTCCAATACCTTGCGGACGTCTTGGACGCAATCGGGTGTATTTTTGAACTTGCTTGCGACAAATTTCTTACGACCTTCGTAGAGTGCCGAATCAGGATCAACCAAGTGGGAGATTACGACGTTCTTTTGTCGCCCGTGACCTCCTATATGGGAAGCTCCCCGACTTTTGATTCCGCACACCGCGACATTGATACGGTCGTTTGCCCCGATTATCTTGCCAGATGACTTGGTACCGCTAATGGTGAAGGCCCCGAAAGCGGTAGAGGCCAAGGCGGACTGACGGATGAAAGATCTTCTACTTTGATTCATAGAAACACAGTAGCAGAAGGAAATTCTTCCGTGGCAATCAAAAACCTGCCCAATCCGAAAAGATTTTGCGAAGACTAGAACTGGTAGACGATCCCGGCGCTGAGGACGGGCCACCACTCGAGGTTGTTTCAATTCGTCCTGAAGGTCGTTTTGTTCTTTTTGCCTCTGTGTTTCCAGGTCGCTTGCTGTTGCCCCGGTTAAATTATGGTTTACGCCCAAGCTTACTCCCGCCGCACCTGAGTAGATCAAGCCGACGTCGAAGGTGAACCCCCAATGCTCGTGATCCCCGAAGGTCGTGTCCCAACCCACTCCCAAATAGGGAGGAAGGGTGTTGTAGGAAACATCCAGGTTGATTGAATTGATTTCAGCCGCGGTGTATGTCTTGTCTCCGATATCGAAACTTCCACTTGGCTTGGCTTTGCCCGATAAGCCGTTTCCATTTAGGAGCAGCCCTCCGCTGATCCGAAAACTTCCTTTGAACGGATGGTAGTCGGCAAAGATGCCAAAGCTTTTCAATTCAAGCTCGAGATCATAGGCGACATCGTCCTCGGTTGCAGCGTATTTGTAGATGAAGTAATTAAACCCTCCCCGGAGGCGGACGCGGGGTCTGAGTCCCTTGGCTACCTCGAGTCCTCCACCTAAGG
>JAURNO010000076.1 GCA_030830145.1 Verrucomicrobiota bacterium | reverse complement strand
CGTGAAGATTTCAAGCAAAATGCTGTGAGGAAGACGCCCGTCAATAAAATGTACCCGGTTGACGCCGGCATTCAAGGCCTCGACTGCACTGTTGACCTTGGGGAGCATCCCTTTGGAGATCACTTTCTCCTCCTTGAGTGGTTCGACCTGATGGACGGGGAGGCTCGAGAGTAGGGTGGCAGGATCTTCCGGGTCTTTGAGGAGCCCGGGGACGTCCGATAGGTACACAAGCCTTCTTGCCTTGAGGGCGATAGCGATTTGAGCCGCTGCAGTATCCGCATTCACGTTGTAGCATTGACCTCCGGCATCGGATGCGGTGGAGGAGAGGATGGGCATGAGGCCTTCTTCCAAAGCTTCGAGGATCGGTTCGGTTCGAACCGATCCGATGTCTCCCACGTAGCCGAGATCCGGTTCGCTTGCCAATTTCGAGCAGGATAGGACTTCTTTGCCGGGAATCCGTCGGACCCCGCAATCGTGGGAGGAAACAAAGGACGCGACCTCTTCATTGACTTCTCTGTTTAAAACTTCGTCCACTACGCCAATGGTAGCCTTGTCCGTTACTCTCAATCCGTCGATGAAGTTCGCTTCAATCCCTTTTTCGGCTAATTTTCGGGTCACGGCCTTCCCGCCGCCGTGAACCACTACGACCTTGATCCCCACGAAATTCAAGAAGACCAAGTCGCGTGCCACTCCGGCTCTTGTTTCGGGGTCGGGTGAGTCCATGAAGCTTCCGCCGTACTTGATCACGAAAATCGATCCGCGAAAGCGCCGGACATAAGGGAGAGCCTCGACCAAAATACTGGCTTTCTTTTTACTTTCCTCAACCTCCGCCATCATTCGCTCTTGTTGAAATTAACGTATTCCTCACTCAAGTCGTTGGACCAAATTTCGCTTTCCCCCGAACCCAGATTCAATTCAAGCTTGATGCTGAATTGTTTGCCCGAGACGATCTCTTTCCATTTGCCTTTGTTTTCATGAACGGGTTCCCCTTTGATCAAGGCGGGGACCTCATCGTATTGCATGTCGAGTTTGTCGATATCCAACCCGACTTTTGCATAGCCGGCGGCGTCCACGATTCTTCCCCAATTGGGATCGGAACCGTACCAGGACGATTTGACCAACAAGGAATTCGCGACGATGCGAGCGACTTTTTCCGCCGCGGGGTCGTCGGGAGCTCCCACAACCTTGACCTTGACGAATTTCGTGACTTTCTCACCGTCGCTGACGCATTTGCGAGCGAGACAGGCACAAACGGCATCGACGGCTTTTGCAAATTCCAGTCGAACGCTCTCGGGTTCCTTTTCGATCGAAAGACCAGAAGCCCCGTTGGCCATGAAGAGAACGCTGTCGTTGGTGCTCATGTCCCCGTCGATGGTTATCCGGTTGAAGGACTGACCGACGGCATGGGTGAGAGTTTCTTGGAGAAAGGGATTCGAAACGGCTGCATCGGTGGTCAGAAAAGCGAGCATCGTAGCCATGTTCGGCTCGATCATGCCCGCTCCTTTGACCACTCCTCCAATCGTGATCTCTCCAGTCGACGTCTGGATTTTCGCGGAACAGGACTTCGTGCAAGTATCCGAAGTCAGGATTGCCTCCTGAAAAGCCCTCGCCCCATCCAACTCCGCCTTCACGTCCATGGCTGCATCTCTGATGCCCGAGGTGATCTTGCTGATTGGCAAGCGCACCCCGATACGTCCGGTCGAGCAGACCAGAATTTCCTTTGAATGAAGATTCAAGTGCCGTGCGACTTCGGAAGCCATTTTAGCGGAGTCCGAATCCCCCTGTGTCCCGGTGCAAGCGTTTGCATTTCCGCTGTTGGCTACGATCCCATGGAATTTGGCCGACGGGTCGGACAAAAGAGTTTGGCAATAGCGGACGGGAGCTGCCTTGACGTCGTTGGTCGTGAAGACTCCTGCTACCGAACAAGGCTTTTTCGAGTAGACAATGCCAAGATCGTTCTTTCCGTCGTTTTTGCCTTTGACGTCGCAATGTACGCCAGAGCAGAAGAAGCCCCGAGGCTCGGTCAAACCCTCGCCGTTTTCAAAAAATTTCATAGCAGGCCAGCGCTTTCTTCGTATCCCTGGCAGACGTTCATCGATTGAATGGCTTGTCCGCCCGCACCCTTGATGAGGTTGTCTTCAGCCGAGCAAAGGACGTACCTGCCGGTTCTTTGGTCGGCCTGGACGGAGAGATCGATCCGGTTGGTACCGACGACATGAGCCACATCCGGGAATTCCCCTTCTGGCAAAAGATTGACGAATGGACGCTTGCCGAATGCTTTGCCCCAGCAATCGATTACCTTGGCCCGGTCCAAGTCTCCTTGCGCCGGGACCGAGATCGTCGTGCATATTCCCCTGCTCATGGGGGCTAGGTGCGGATGAAAGGAAATCACGACATCTTCGGAAGATCCATCTTGCAGCAGCGAAAGTTGCTCTTCGATTTCGGAGAGATGGCGGTGTTTCGGCAATCCATATGGACCCGCGCTTTCGTTTCTCTCGCAATAAAGGAGTTTTTCGGTGGCATTCCTTCCAGCTCCGCTGATTCCACTCATTGAATTGGCCACGATTCCTTCTTTCTTCACGATTTTTTCTTGAAGAAGAATGGCCAAAGGAACGAGGATGCTCGTGGGATAGCAGCCCGGAGAAGCAATCAAGGGAGAAATTTCCCAGGAAAGTTCGTGCAGTTCGGGCAAGCCGTAGGACGCTTTTTCCAACCACTCGGGTGCTGGATGGGCTTGTCCGTAGAATTCCTCGTACCTTTTTGGTGAATTGAGCCGAAAATCGGCGGAGAGGTCGATGACCTTCTTGCCTGCCTCGAGAAGGGGAATGGCGTATTCGGCGGCCGTGCCATGGGGTAGGGCGAGAAAGAATAATTCCACCTTCTCGTCTTTGCACAGTTCCTCGATCCTAGGATTGGTGAAACCCAGGGCACAGTCTTTTCCCCGCAGTTTTGGAATGCAATCTTCGACTTTCTTTCCCTCCAAGGAACGGGAAGTCACTCTTTCCAAGGTTGCGTACGGGTGATCAAGGAGAAGGCACACAAGCTCTCTACCTGAATATCCGGAAGCTCCGATTATACATGTTTTCATCGATTTGAGCCTTGAGTTGATTGTCTTTAAATAAACAGACCCCCCGGTTGGAGTTCCGAGGGGTCTTTCGTTAAAGTTTCTTCTTTTCGTTTAGCGTTTCGAGAATTGGAATCTTTTTCTGGCCCCTGGTTGGCCGGTTTTCTTTCTTTCGATTTTGCGGGGGTCACGTCGCAAATGACCAGCCCTTTTCAACGGTACGCGAAGTTCGGAATCCATTTTTTCCAAGGCCCGGGAGAGACCATGTCTGATGGCCCCTGCCTGACCAACTCCACCACCACCGGAAACGTTCACTGAAACGTCCACGCTGCTGCCCTTTTCTACGGTGGCCAAGGGGGAGAATGCTGTTTTTCTTTGCTGTTCGGTTTTGCAATAATCGGCGAGGTCTCGACCGTTGATTACGAAGATACCGGTTCCTTCTTTGATTCTGACTCTGGCCGTACTGGTTTTTCTGCGGCCGGTTCCTATGAATTCTACTGATTTTGCCTTGGCGCTCATGATGATAAAATTTCTTTAGATAAGGGGGGAAGGTTGTTGAGCCTCGTGAGGGTGTTCGGAACCGCGGTATACTTTGAGCTTCTTAAGCATGGCACTCGCGAGTTTGTTTTTCGGAAGCATGCCCTTGACTGCGTTTGTGATGATGAATTCGGGACGTTTCTCACGAAAGTCGGAAACCGTTCTATATTTTTCGCCACCCATGTAACCACTGTAGAACATGTACTTTTTTTGGTTCTCTTTGGATCCGGTAAGCTTGATTTTGTCCGCGTTGAGCACGATGACATAATCACCGGTATCAACATGGGGCGTGTAAATCGGTTTGTTGCGACCACGCAGTGCGTTGGCAATCGTTACGGCCAATCGACCAAGAATCTGGTCGGTGGCGTCGACGATCTTCCAATCGTGCGTGGCGGTTTCTGGTCTGGCTAGTGTAGTCTTCATCTGAGGAAATTGAGAAAAGAACCAAAATGAATGAAAAGCAATCGTTCGTCAACCGAACAATTGGAAAGTTTCGGGGTTGCCGATCGGGGTACTAGAACTGCCCGGTGCCGAGGTCGGAGAGGGTTTGGTCGTAAAACTTGCGACCGTAGCCCATCACCCTGTCGGTGTTGTCGAATACGACCGGCATATATCTTTGCGCGATGTCCTTGTCGGCCAAAGTCCCAACCGTTCCGCCTTTTCTAATCTTATAAAACCAAACGCTTCCCCAATCGTATCCTTCAACATAATTGGCGATCCCCGAGAGTTCGAAGACCTGACCTTTGGTCATGCCAACGGCAAGCCCCATCAGGTTCTCGATGTTTTCCTTGATCTCCCCGTCATCCTTGGCGAATGGGTTTGACCCCCCTCCGCGCGTACAACTCGTCAAGCTGAGCAAAGCCGATAAAAAGAGGAAATAAAATAAGTGGGATTTGGAGTAAATTGCTCTCATAGTTAAACTCTTATTCATGCTTTCCGAAATTTCGCAATATCAATTTTACCCCTGTTGTGGAAGGGGAATTGAAAAGGGGTGCTTTGAGAGCGGTCTCGATCAGCTGCCGGAAGAGGCCAGTTTTTCCAAGGTTTGGTAGCTTCGGGCTATCATTTCCCTTGGATCGTCCAGCAAGTTGGCGGAAGCCATGGCATTGTCGAGGAGTTGGGCCACGACCAAAGACGCAGTCTCCTCGTCCTTGTCCTTGAGTTCGGACAGCCCCCTGATGATGGAGTGACCAGGGTTGACTTGAAGTTTCACCGAGGGGGAAGGCATGGCTTCATCCATTCCCTGCATCATTTTCATGACCCGTCTGGCCGAAGCTCCTCCCATTCCGTCACCTCCGACCACGCAAACCGGGCTGTCGATGAGTCTTTCTCCGGTTTCGACCTCGGAAACTTTGTCGCCCAATTTTTCCTTCATCCACTTGCATAAAGACTTGGTCTTTTTCTTGTCCAAGCTTTCCCCGTCTTTTTCCTGATCGAGCTTTTCAAGTTCGAAGTCTTCCGAATCCGCGGATACGATTTTCTTCTCTTTGTATTCCCGGACGGTTTGCATGAGGTATTCGTCAACCGGTTCGGTCAGGAGGAGAACTTCCAAACCGCGGGCGCTCATTGCCTCGAGGTAAGGTCCTGCTTCGATGGACTCCCTGCTTTTGCCAAAAAGAAAGAGAATCTCCTTCTGGTCCTTGGCCATGCGGTCGATATAAGCGTCCAAGCCGG
>JAURNO010000075.1 GCA_030830145.1 Verrucomicrobiota bacterium | reverse complement strand
CTCCCGATCCGGGTCTATCACCTCTTCTTGGTGCTGATTTAGCCACGCTCGCTGGCTTTCCTTAGTCAGTGCCATCGCTCCTCCTTTTCTTACGTTTTCGTGAATCGAAGCTCAGCCAATAAACAACACTAACCTAGCGTGTTTCGCGCACCGGCAAAGTCATTGATTCCCAATGTCGCCCTAACCTTGGTGCTTTCTTCCTTGGTTGGAGTGTTGTTCGAGCATTTCGGGTGGAAAGTATTTTATCTCGATTCCTTCGAATCCAGTCGCACTTTTCTTACTGTTCCGGAACCTGAGACTTTTGGCATGCATTGGGAAACAATTCTTTGGTCGGCTTCGGCCGTATCCCTTCTTTGCTTGCTGGAAGGTCTTTCGATTGGCAAATCATTGGCCGCCCGTGCGGGTGAAAGGGTCGACAGCAATCAGGAAACTTTTTCCATTGGAATCGCAAACGCCGGTTGCGCCTTTTTGTCCGGCATGCCCGCTTCCGGTTCGCTGACCAGGTCATCCCTCAACGTCCAATCCGGGGCAAGGACGGGTGTATCCAACTTTATGGCGGGAGCATTGATCTTGGGTGGATATTTCTTACTCGGTGACTTGGTGGCCCTGGTTCCTTTGCCTTCTCTCGCAACACTTGTTATTTTCATCGGAGCATCCCTTGTAAAAGCAAGGCAAATCAAAACGGTTTCACAGGCAACCAGGTCCGATGGCATCGTCTTTGTCGTTACTTTGGGCGTCGGACTCTTGATCTCTCTTCAAATGGCAATCTTCGTGGGGGTCATCACTTCCATTCTTCTTTTTCTGAGGAAAGTAGCGGAGCCCGAGATGGTTGAGCATGGCTACAACGAAGATGGGGAATTAACGGAATTTTCGGAGAAAACGAAACGCGCGGAACCCGAAGTTTCCATCGTTCACGTCGAAGGAGAGTTGTTCTTCGCGGCAGCTGATCTTTTCTACGAACAAATCAGACGGGTCGGCGAAGACCAAAACCTAAGAGTATTGGTTCTGAAGCTTCTTCATGCCCACCACTTGGATGCGACTTCGGTCTTGGCTCTGGAAGAGCTTTTGGACTACTTGAAGGAAAAAAACTGCCATGTCCTCCTTTGCGAAGTTCGTAAGGACGCCCTGAGAATATTGCGGGATTCCGGTGTTCTCTCCCGAATAAACCGTAAAAACGTCTTTCCCCATACTGCGACCAACCCCACCCTTTCGACTGCCAAAGCCATCAAGCGGTCCAAGTACCTCATTTCGGGAGAGCGGGCAAAGGTTACGATCTACGCCGACCGCAAACAAGGCTAGACCCAAGAGGGGTTCTCGCTCGGTTTACCCGCGAGTTCTATTCGATCGGCAGGATTGCGTATTTGGGAGCGACCGACCGATCCACGGCGTTCAGACTCCGTAAAAGTCGCATGTTCTTTCAAAGGTCCGTTCGGCAAGATAATCCTCCGGAACTTCGAATAGTTGGGACGCAAATTGACCAAGATGCTTAAGAAAGGCCGGTTCGTTGATTTTGCCTCTTATGGGTTCCGGAGCCAGGTATGGACTATCTGTTTCAATCATCAGGTTTTCCAAACCTTGACGTAGGGCCGCTTCCCTTAGGTTGTCGTTTTTACGGAAAGTCAGAATCCCCGTAAAAGATGCCAGAGCACCACGCTCCATTAGCTTCTCCACTTGACTTATTCCCTCCGAAAAACAGTGGAAAACGATCTTCTTCCAGTCTATTCCGGACTTTTCGATCAGGACAAGGCAGTCCTCAAAAGCGTTTCTCGAATGTACGATAACCGGCAGGTTTCGCTCTCTAGCAAAAGAAAGCTGATGGGAAAAAGCCTGCCTTTGTCGCTCCATGGCAAGTTCAGCATCGGCGGCATTCTTGGGTAGACGAAAATAATCGAGGCCAATTTCACCGACTGCGATCGGGCGAGGTTCCGATGTCCATAGCTGGGGCAAGGCGGTTACTTGCGTAAGCCATTCGCTATTCACGTAACTGGGGTGCAGTCCTGCCGAATAAAAGATCCGGTCGGGATAGCTCCCGGCCAAAGAGCGATAGACGCTCCAATCATCCGGGTCGGTTCCGACGGCCGTCATTCTTGTCACCTTATGTTCGGAAGCCCGAACCAAAACCTCTTCGAGAATTCCTTTTTCCAAAAAGCCATTCAAATGGCAATGACTGTCAAACCACGACATCTCCTCGACCAATACGAAAAAAATTGCCATCATCGCCATCCTAAAAAATCTTTTATTTCTCCTACCTTCAAATTTAACCAAAACAAAACCATGGAAGACGTAATTATATTAGGAACCGGATGCGCGGGGTTCACGGCCGCTATCTACACCGCACGGGCCAACCTCAATCCCTTGATTTTGGAGGGCAAACAACCCGGCGGCCAACTCACCACGACCTCCGAAGTCGAAAATTTTCCCGGCTTTCCAGAGGGTATCGACGGGTATGACCTCATGGACCGTTTACGTAAACAAGCAGTCAAGTTCGGAGCAAGAGTCGAAAATGCATACGTGGACAAAGTCGATTTTAGTGACCCCGTGAAGGTTTTGTACGCCGGGGAACGAAAGTTTGAGGCAAGGACCGTCATTATTGCAACCGGTGCCGCACCGAGGCTTCTGAACATCCCGGGCGAAACTGAAATGTTCGGTGGGAAGGGTGTCACTACTTGCGCAACCTGCGACGGTGCCTTCTACCGGGACATGGAGGTCGTGGTCGTGGGCGGTGGCGATTCCGCATGTGAAGAGGCTTTGTTTCTGACTCGCTTTTGCTCAAAGGTCACCTTGGTCCACCGGAGGGACGAGCTACGGGCTTCGAAAATCATGGCCGACCGAACCCTCGCCCATGAGAAAATCACCCCACTATGGGATTCGGCCGTCAAGGAGGTTCTCCCTGACCAAGAAGGAAAAGCTCAATCCATCCTTGTGGAAAACCTCAAGACAGGCAAGGAAAGCGAAGTTTCTTGCAAGGGAGTATTCATCGCGATCGGCCATATTCCCAACACGAGTGCTTTCAAAGATATCATCGCACTCGATGAAAATGGCTATTTTATTTCCGAACCGGGAAGTATGGTTAAAACTTCCATCCCCGGGGTTTTTGTGGCTGGCGATTGCGCGGATCACGTTTACCGCCAAGCAATCACGGCGGCCGGCATGGGGTGCCAATCCGCAATTGAAGCGGAACGCTGGTTGGCCGAACTCAATTAGATTGCTCCAAGCCGGACCCTCATGACGGCAGGAAACATAGCGTCCCACCTTAAGGAAGCTTCCGTTCGCCTGCCTGACGAAAAGGCCATCCTTTCAGGTAAAACCGGAGGTTTTCCCGATAAATCTTTCCTCGAACT
>JAURNO010000074.1 GCA_030830145.1 Verrucomicrobiota bacterium | reverse complement strand
ATTCGGAGAGCGCCAAGGATATCCGCAACGACAAGATCTCGGCAAATTTTCACTCCCTTACAGCCGATTCTTTCGGGGTTCTTTCGGACAGTCGTTCGGGAGGGCTCAAGCGTGACCTTAGTGCCCTTTTCGCCATGTCTGATCAACAGTTCGATGACTACGGATTCGGCGGTTGGTTTTACAAAGAGCGCGTTCACTACCTCAAGGAATTCGAGCCGAATCTCAAGGTTGTCGGTGCAAGGCAGCAGCCCCATGTGGAAAGGCCCGGAGGAGTTGCTTCCTATGCAGGCGAACCAATTCCAAACCCCAATTCAAAAGCGAAGGCCAACCAATGGTTGGACCGGGCCGGCGCTCCTTACATCAACGATTACGGAGTTCTTGCCGCTGGCCCCAAATGGTCCGTACTTCGTGATTTTCATAACCTTTACGAAAAAGTAGAGAATGACTCGTTGACCATCCGTGAGCCCACTGGTGGTGAGCGAAGCTCTGCTTATCCTGACAAGTTTCCCAGAAGCACGGGGGACAACTTGGTGGTTTTCGACAAGAGACCAAATGGAGCCATCAACCAAGCCCGCGGAGGTGCGGCTGAAATTAGAAAGCAATACAATTACCTTCGTGGAATCCAAAACCGTCCCGAACCATCCAACCACCCAATAAGTCCGGTCCTTGTTGAGATCAAGTATGGGCAGGCGCCCTTCTTCGAGAATGGCAAACTTGGCTTGGCTGTTCTTCCTTCGGTTGCCTTTTGGAACCCCTATGACGTGACTTTGTCCATGGAACAAGACATTATTGTCGAGGTTCCCATTCAAAACGAAATTCAAGCTTACAACACCAAAGATTGGGATATATTCAAGAAGTGGTGGAATCATGAACTCAAAGATGACACCTCCACGGTTTCAAATGGCTTTTCTTCCTCCTCCACGAATATGCCCAGCAATGCGGGATTCGATCTGAATCCCCCTGACGAATCCCTATTTGCATCCATTTGGCCAAACACATTCATTGACTTAAATGGCAATGGTAGATGGGATCGAGGGGAGCCAGGCAAACGTCCCCCAAGACTTCCTCCCGTGAAACCAGGTCGTCCCCCCGGTGGTGGTGGTGGTGGTCCTCGCCCTCCCTGGCGTCGACCCATTTATTCTGGGGACAGAGAGGATTTTTGGGCCAAGAATTTCAAGGAAGTCAGGCATCAGGAAAGAGATATGATGTCGAATCCAGCTCATCGGACTTTTTACCGTTTTCGCAACGAGTCCGATTTTACCCCACTCTTTAGCCATCAGTCTTCGATTCGTTCCAACGGCAGAATTCCGATTTTTCACATATTCCGACAAAGCAGAGTTGAGCTTCGACAAGGCAGTTCGCAGTTTGTTTCAGCAACAGGTGCGGTACCTTTGCGACTTCGAATAAGTGCTCTGAATCTTGCACCTGGAGAAAAGGCTCATTTTACAGTCGGTACTGGAGCAACCTATGATTGGTCCTTGATCAATCAAGTAAGGAATGATCCAAGCGGACGTACGAAGAGCCTTCTCGACATCCCTTTGGTCAAAGGCACCGAAATTCCCGTTATAGCTAAGTTTTTCACCAACTACACCCAGCCCGGCAGTGATCCAGTCACGGTTCGCCATTGGATTTCTCGCATCAAGGGGATTTCAAGGGCCGAATTGGAAAACATAGACGATCAAGGAAATATTCTCCCTGGTTTCGGGGGTACTCCTTCTCCGAGGGGTATAACCTTGTATCTTGCCTCGGGAAGTTCGGAATTTCCTATCAAGAAATTCAGCAAATCCTTTCAAATATCCGTCGGTTCAGCTTCTTGTGATTACGCTAACGCCGATGCAGACCTAAGCCTTAGTCGATTCAGCAATCTTTCGGCAAACAGAGCTCCTATGAATGGTTTCAGGCTTCGCTGGAAATTACCGGGCGATTCCAATAAAATCGTTTTTCATGAATTCAATCCACGTTCCATTGTCGAAAGTTTTCAAACCGGATCCGGTCATAATTGGTCGACGGAAAAGTTCGATTCAACTTACTACAAAGGCAATGGTGGCAACAAGGCTTGCAACACTTGGACGAGTTTTTATGGAGGCCAAATGGATGACGGAACCACCTACCGGGGGAGAGAAAGGCCTCCTTATCGTTGGAACGAACACAACCCGACTTCCGAACCCTTTGCTGATTTCGACGATTTCAATATCACGAAGCATTTCATGGCTACGAGTACGACGGGGGGAAGCTTTGTCCCAGGAGCTGCTTTTCCATTGGTGGACGACTTCGGTGAGTACTGTATTGGCCATTTTCATGAGGATCAAAACTTGGATATGGAGGTCCAAGCGGCTTTTGACGCGGCTATTATGTTCGGTGTTCCCCGTAATCCTCTGCTTTCACTTATGCAATTTAGGCACGCCAACCTGAATCCTTATTCGCAGGGTCCCGCTTATGTAATTGGAAATTCGTACGCAACGACTCAAGTCGCCAGATACAAAACTTGGGGTAGAGTTCGGCGCATAGATTTTCAGCCCAACATGAACATTCCCTACTTGATCAATAAGTTCAGCTTTGAATATTTGGATCAATTTACTGGTAACTATTTCCCCATCCGCCTTTTTCCATGGGATTTAGCCAATCTGGATATGGGTGCAGGAACTGTCCGTGATGTTGAAAATGAGTTCAATCATCAAAACGTTACCCTTGATCAAAGTTATTATGCAAACCAAGCACTCTTTGACGGCTATTTCCTCTCCGGTGATGATCGGACCAACCCCTCCTTTGCTTCCTCGGTGGAGTCCGCAAATCCTAGGTTGATTCCCTATCGGAGTCCAAATCACTATTTTACTTCTAGTTCCGATGAAGACCATCGGCATCAAACCAATGCGTCCAATCTTCTCGTTAACGGTGCGTTTAACATCAATTCCACCTCGGTAGAAGCATGGGTCAGTCAATTATCTTCTCTTAGGAAATATGATGATAGCAAAACACCGTTTCAGCGAGTCATGGGCGAAAGTTCTTCCCCGGATGACGTCTGGGCCGGGTATGCGTCTCTTACCGATGACCAATTGGAGGATTTGGCTCGCTATTTAGTCGAGGAAGTCAAGTTACGCGGCCCTTTTTTGTCTCTTTCCGACTTCGTTAATCGCAGGGTGGCCCGTACCTCCTTTGCTTCCGGTAACGAAAGCTTGGTTTGGTTGCCACGGGACAGGTGGCCAAGGGAAACCAGGGATACTGTTTTGGGATTGCGCGGGCCCGTGCAAGCTGCGATTGCCAAAGCCGGAATTAACTCGGATGGGTTCTCAACGCCGCAAAAGGATTTGGCTCTTCCTCGGGTTCCACAAAAAAGGTGGATAGGTGGAACAAATGGAAAAGCTAAGAGCACGAATGATTTTTACTACGTTGGTTTCCAGAACAACGGAACCGCCTCCGGAGATTCCAAGTTCGGAACGCATGCTATTAGTCTGCAGGGAACTCTTCGCCCTGCTGCCCCAAAACCCCACATTAGAATTCCCGATTTTGGCAACCGGGGACATTGGTTTACCTTTAAACAGGGTTGGGGAGCGGGGGTAACTCAAGAAAACGAACTTTTCCCCGACCCAGAACGCATGGTACGAGCTACTCGTTATCAGGTCGATACCAACAATGCTTTCCGCAAAGACGGCTCCATTGCCAGCGTGGGTGACTGGATTCCATCTCCAGCATTGTTAATCCCAGCGGTCAAACAGGATCCTCCCAATCCTTACAGACAATGGAACGATCAACAAGGGATGCAGGTAGAACGCCATAGGATTGATATGAAAATGGACGTCTACAAAAACGCCTTCAACTTTGGAGAGGCTCCCGATAGCCTTCTTGCCGTTGAGAATGTTGCCACCGGTGCCAATATTCCCGGTTGGCTTACTCAAGCCGATGTTCTTTCTCCCTTGGCCCCATCGCTTGCCGCTCGGTCCGATACTTTTACTATTCGCGTCATGGGTGAAAGCCCTGCCGGCGAGAGTAATCAGATGGCTTCCCGCTCTTGGATTGAAATCACTGTTCAACGATTGCCGGATTATGTGAAATCCAAGTTGGACCCCCCTCATCATCGACCACATGAACCTTTCGAGGATCGTAATTTCGACGGCATTTGGAATGGTCGCGAGGAATATTGGCTCGATCTGAATCAGAACAGTACGGAAGTTGATAGTTCCGGAGAGATTCAACCCATTACCAACGGCATCGAAGCTGGTCCGGATCTGCCCGGAATCGGAGATACGGGAGCGAGAAACCGTTATGCAGTCGGTTTGCCAACCGACCGTAAACTTAATCAGGATCCGCACGAGGAAGTGCTCTCAAATTCGGACAAGGATATTTCGAGGAAGGGGATCAATCAACGGTTCGGCCGGAAATTCAAGATCATTAAATTCCGTTGGTTGCGGGATAACGAAGTGTAAAACAATCCTTCTCTTCACGCAGTAATTCGTTAAGCTGAAGGCATGAAAGTCTTTATCTTTTTGTCGATCTTTCTGACCACGGTTCTTTACTCGCAGGAGCAAGTGGCGCAACCTCTGCCTAAGGCTCTTTTTTCGATCATGCTCTGGAATACCCAAGGTAGTCAGAACCTTGCCTACACTCCATGGGGCAATGATTTCGACGAAAATGCCACGGTCATTCCTTTTACCGTGTCTTCCGGGATGCCTTCCAAGAAATGTTCTTTTTACGGTACGGGAGAGTTGAACTTGCTTAGACAGAAAGAGCCTTACGAATTCAACGAGGGAGAAAGCCCTTATGAGTCTGTTTCCAAGATCCGATTGCCTTCCGGCGAGGGAGAACCGAGTGACTCTCTTATTCTTCTTACTCCTTCTGAAGAAAAAAAAACTTGGACGACTAGAAATCTTTCCTTTGACGAGAAAACGATTCCCAAGGGTTATTTTAGCTTCACTTCTCAACTTGCTTCTCCTGTAGGCTTGATTTTCGGGCAATCCAAATTCACTCTTTCTCGTGGCAAGACGGAAAGAGTCAAACCAAGCCCCATTGACAAGGACGGGCAAGTCATGGAGCTTTCGGCTTACCTGCCGAAAAACGGTAAATATGAAAAGGTATTTTCTCGAAAATGGCCCTATTCACCCGATCTTCGCGGGATGTATTTTATTGGCATGCAAAGAAACCGGATTCGAGTTAGCCGCATCGTGGAATTTTCCTCCCCTGTTGAAAATACTCTTGGATACGGTGTTCCTCGGTTATCCACGACTGCCCCTGAAGTTAAATCCCAGCCAACGATTGGCGGCTTTTAGAAAAATTTGTTTCCGCATCATATCCAAACCAACCTTTTCCATTTGATTTTCTTTGCGTGATATCGCCCCTTTTGCTTCTTGTTCTTGGTCTTCTTCTTGTTATCGGAGGGATCGTATGGCTTCGGATGCATGCTTTTCTTGCCTTGGCTTTGGCGGCCTTCCTAGTGGGGAGCTTGACACCAACTATCTACCTCGAGAGGCATTTTGCGGAAGAAAAAGGTGAGTCTCCCGAAAGAGCCAAAGTATTAGCCGAGGAAAGCATCGGCAAGAGGTTGGCAGGAGGATTCGGCAAGACTTGCGGTAAGGTGGGAATTTTGGTCGCTATGGCGGCGATTATCGGTACTTGCCTTATGGAGAGTGGGGGAGCGATGCGTATTGTTCGATCATCTCTGTCTGTCTTTGGCGAAAAGCGGGCTCCTGAAGCTATGGCAGGAAGTAGCTTTCTCTTGGGGAT
>JAURNO010000073.1 GCA_030830145.1 Verrucomicrobiota bacterium | reverse complement strand
TTTCAGGGCTTGCCGTTCACCTTTGGCCAAGGCGGTCATGACTTCGGGAGTTTCCTCAAGGTTGCAATGCCCCTCGATGAAGGTTGCGAGTTCGGATTCGATGTCAGGTAGAACCTTAACAGCCTCTTCAAATGCCTTCAGGTCGAATCCATAGGTTCCGATCAACGAAATTTCATTCGAGACGACGGTTTGAAGTGGTAGGTCAACTTGTTTGGCCAAGTTTCCGATCAGGAGAACGGAACCACTTTCGGCAACCATTTCCACGGCTTGGTCGAAGGAAGCCTTGATTCCAACCGCGTCGATTACGAGGTCCGGTTTCGTTCCCAGTTCGTTTTCGACCTTGTTTGTTATTTGACCGAGGTCATCGGAGGATTCAATTTGCACGGCCTTGCCACCGAAGGACCTGGCCCGTTCGAGCTTTTCCTCGATCGGATCGAGCACCACGACCTGTTCGACCGAGCGGGACTGGGCAACGAGAAGGGCGCAAAGACCAATCGTACCCGAGCCGATAATCGCAACGGATTGGGGAATGACGGCCTTTCCCTCGATCCGGTGAAAACCATGCAGGGCGACTGCCACAGGTTCGGCGAGTACGCTTACCTCGGGGGGGATGTCATCCGATACGGGAATGGCGTTGCGGGCGGGCAAGGCCAGGTATTCCGCCATCGCTCCGCGAGTTCCCAAGTTGACGCCCACGACCCGCTTGTTAAGAAAGCTCGGATCTCCTTCCTCGGGGGAGGGCGCTTCGTCGGAAAGCACATTGAATACGGTGACCCGTTGTCCGATCGCCCGGTCCGTGACGTCGTCCGCCCGTTCAACGATCCTTCCAACCACTTCGTGTCCCATGACCATACCGGGTGCCCTACGTCCACTTTCACCGGTGAACCCATGCACGTCGCTCCCGCAGATACCGACCGATTCCATTCGCAGCAAGACTTCGCCCGGCTGCAGTTCGGGCTTGGGCAGATCCTGCAAAGTCATTTTCCAGGGTTCTTCGTATACCAATGCTTTCATTCATGGATTCTTAGCTTAGCCGAGGGTTGCAATCGAGCAGATTCCTTCGGGAACGCCAAGTTGATCGGGTCAAGCTTGTACGAAATTGTCTCGAGTAATAGGTTTGCCAATCCTTTTGCCCGGGATAACAATCCAGAGATGAACACGTTGATTCCGATTCTTGGGGCAGGAGCATTTTTGATTGTCCTCGAACGGATCATTCCCGACCAAAAATTGCCTCATGTCGACGGTTGGTGGCTGCGCGTAGTCGTCATCAACATTCTTCAACTAGGGGTAGTCGTTCTGGCCATGTCTACTTGGGACAAGTGGTTTCAAAGTTCAGAATGGTATGTTTTCCAGTTGTCCGGTGTCCCCGATTTTTTAGGTGGTTTTCTCAGCTACATCGTCGTGACCCTGTTTTTTTATTGGTGGCACCGTTTGCGTCACGACGTGAATTTTCTCTGGCTGGCTTTTCATCAGGTGCATCATAGCCCCAGTCGCATCGAGACCATCACCTCTTTCTACAAGCATCCAAGCGAGATCATCGTTAACTCGCTCATCATCGGTGCCATCAATTATTTCCTTTTCGGTCTTTCCGTTGAAGCGGGAGCCTGGTGTCTTCTCTATGCTTCCCTCGGTGAATACTTTTACCACATGAACATCAAGACTCCCCGTTGGATCGGCTATTTTTTCCAACGTCCCGAGATGCACCGCATCCATCATCAGCGCGGTAAACATTACAAGAACTTTTCCGATCTGCCCATTTGGGATATGCTCTTCGGTACTTTCGACAATCCGACTTCCTACCAAGGCGATTGTGGCTTTCGGACCGAGCGTGAAAGCCAGTTGAAGAACATGCTTTTGCATAAAAACGTGAACGATCCTTATCCTCCCAAGGAAAAGTAAACGATGTTTCATCACTACGCTCGCATTTGCCTTGTCGGGGTGGGACTCCTCCAGTTTATCGGGTTCGCTACCCAACAAAAGTGGTTGGAGGGAATGGGGAAGGTTACCGTTGCCTCGCCCTTACCGATTGTCTTCACCGAGCAAAAAGGGTGCGAGACCTTTGCCTTGGATTTCACCTTGGAGTACGAGGACAAGAATGGCCAAACCGGCGAAGTTCCAATTACCCCGCAGTTGTATGCCCGCTTCGACGCCCCCTACAATTACCGCAACGTGATCGGAGCGGCCATTTCCTACGGAGCGATTCTCCCGGAACGAATTTGGAAACCAGTTTTGACCTATGCCTTCATCGAACCCGGAACCATCGGCCGCTCCTTTGGTTTGGAAACTCCCTTGAGGAAAGTGACCGTCCATTTGGACACGAGAACCAATGACCGAAAAGATCCTGAACTCCCTTGCCGACTGACCGTGGAGGGACCGAAGCCGTGAAGCAAGGCGTGGCAGGATATCCGGCGTATCAATATTCGCTCTTCCGTATCGTTTTCGGTTCCTATTTACTCCTGCATTTCCTCTTCCTTGTGCCGGCCGCTCCGGATATTTGGAGCAACGCGGGGATTTTGGCGGATTCCACCCTCAATTTCACTTTCGGCACTTTCCCCAACATCCTGAATGTGATGGACTCGCCTCTTCAGGTACGGTGCTTCGTTGCCTTCAACGCTCTCCTGTCCCTGGGCATCCTGCTTGGTTTCCGGCGCCGGACCTGTTGCCTAGTGCTGTGGTATGGGTGGGCCTGCCTTTTTCATCGGAACAATTTGATCAGCAACCCGGGCATTCCTTTCGTCGGTTGGTTGCTCCTGGCCAATGCGCTCGTTCCCATCGGCGAACCTTTTTGCCTGGGAAAGAAAACCGATTCCGCATGGAAAATGCCGGCAATCTTGTTTTACGGCGCCTGGCTGATTGCCGGCTTAGCCTATTTCGCCAGTGGAATTGATAAGTTGGGCTCTCCGAGTTGGCTGGACGGGAGCGCGATTCTTCACCTCCTTCACAATCCGCTTGCCCGGGATTGGGCTTGGCGCGATTTCCTCCTGACTCTCTCTCCCTCCCTTATCTCGTTTCTTACTTGGGGTACCCTCGCACTGGAAATAGGCTTTGTCATCCTCTGTATCTTTCGCAAGGCGAGGGCTTGGGCTTGGATCCTGGTCATGTCCATGCACCTGGGTATCCTTTCGTTGGTCAGTTTCGCGGACCTGACCTTCGGGATGATGATGATCCACTTTTTTACCTTTGATCCGAATTGGTTCGGGCAACGACCACGCGAAGGGGTGAAGAAAGTCGTTCTTTTCGACGGTGTGTGCGGGATGTGCAACAGCACGGTTGATTTCCTTATGAGCATTGACTCCAGAAACCTTCTTAAGTTTTCTCCGCTTCAAGGTGAATTTGCAGCCCGGGAAGCAAAGGAGGATACGAAGGATCTTCAAACCCTTGTATTTTACGACGACGGAAAGATTTACAAGCGATCCTCCGCAGTGCTCCGTCTGCTGGCTCAACTTGGCGGCATTTGGTCCGCTGCGTGGTGGTTTCTTTTGATTCCGACCGCGCTCCGGGATTGGACCTATGGCTTGATTGCCCGTAACCGTTACAAGCTTTTTGGGAAGAGCGAAGCTTGCCGGATGCCCACCAAGGAAGAACGAGAGAAGTTCATCGACTGATTGGCGTCAAAGCCGATTTCTAGCTTGGTTCCGTGCTCTGATTCGGGATAATGGACCCTTATGCATAAGTTCAGCCTGCCCGTTCTCCTTGTATTCTCATGCCTTGTCCCGAAAGTTTTTTGCGCCCCGGACCGCGAAAGTTTCGCCCAAGAGAATCGATCCATCGAAGGGGTCCCGCCGGAGGCTTTTGAACTTGCGGATGAAAACCTGACTATTGAATTATGGGCCCGTTCGCCTTTGGTCTATTCGCCCGTCGCCATGGACTTCGACGCGCAGGGCCGACTTTGGGTAACCGAGGGAATCGACTACAACCAAGGCCTGAGAGTACAAGCCGGACGATCCATCATGGTGGTGGAGGACAAGGACGGGGATGGGAAAGCCGATCATTCGCATCCCTTCGTAACGGAAAAGGAAATGAGACACGCCCCCCTTGGCATCGCCGTTTTTGACAACCGCATCGTCCTCTCGGCTACCCCGTCGATCATCGTTTACACGGACGTCGACCGCAATGCGGTCTTTGATCCGAAAGTCGACAAGAGGGAAGTTTTTCTGACCGGTTTTCAGAACAAAAACCACGACCACACCGTTCATGCGGTAGTGGGCGCTCCGAGCGGACAGTGGCATTTTTCCTTTGGGAACTGCGGAGCCGATATCAAGACCAAGGATGGGCGGCACTTTCTTTCCGGATGTTATTACGGGTACCCCGAAGCGATCGGGAAGAAAAGCTCCGATGGCGAAGTTTACGTAGGCGGCATGACAATGAGGATCAACCCGGACGGAACGGGCTTGACCCCCACGGGGGAGAACATGCGCAACCCCCACGACATGTTCGTTACCTCCCATGGCGACGTCCTGCAGAGTGATAACGACGACCCCGCCCATTCGCGTTCCTCCTGGATCATGGAACATGCCAACATGGGGTACGCGGATCTTACGGATGGTAGCCGGTCATGGGAAGAGGTCGCCAAGACTTGGGAAGAGCCATCGGGCTGGAACAAGAGCCTACGGTTCTCCCGCTCCCACTGGCGGGAAAACTATCCCGGAGCCTTCCCTCCGGGCTCGATTTACGGTGCGGGTTCGCCTACGGGAAACGTGTTGATCGAGGACGATACCCTGGGTCTTGCGGGGACCTACTTGGTGAGTTGCATGGTGCGCAAGGAGATCATGGCCTGTTCCCCTCAATTGGTGGAGGCTCAGATCGAGATGGGGACGCATCGTCCCTTCGTCCGGCTCAAGGCCTCGGAGAAGGCTCAGCGCTTTTTGCCCACGGACATTGCCCTTGGCCCGGACGGTTCCCTCTTCTTCAGCGATTTTTACAACGACACAAGCCGGCGAACCAATCAGGTAAGTGGAAGCATCTATCGAATTACCCGCAAGAAGGGACCGAAGCCAACCTCGCCCAAGATCGATTTCTCTACGGTGCCCGGTCTTCTGAGTGCCCTGAAAAACCCAGCCGTCAACGTACGCTCCCATGCTGCGGCCCAATTGGTGGCCAAGGGGGAGAGTGCAACCGGGCAAGTCCTTGCTTTTCTTCGTGAGCACGAACGGGACGCAAACTTGCGTTCGCGGGCCGTTTGGGTGTTGGCTCAGCTCGGCAAGGAGGGGCGGACTGAGGTTTCCTCATACTTGAAGGCGGAAGACGAGCCCGAGAAAGTAATCGTGGCTTACCGGGCTTTGAGGCATGCCGATCCTGAGGGATTGCTTGACCGGGCAAATGCGTTGGCCGGATCAAAGTTTCCTTCCGTGCGCAGGGAGGTTGCCGTGAGCTTGAAAGGAGTTTCTTTCTTCGAGTGTAGGAAAAGTTTGATTGCCTTGATCGATGGTTACGACGGTCGTAACCGTTACTACCTCGAAGCCTTGGGCGTCGCCTTCCACGGCAAGGAAAGAGAAGTATACGAACAATTGCTCCGCCCGCTCTTTCCGAAACCTGAAGAATGGCAATGGAAGGCCAAGAATTTGGCCTGGCGCCTTCATACGGCTGAATCGGTTCGAGACTTGGATCTGTGTATTCGGGCCCAGCAACCCCCCGTGGACGAATTTCGTTTTCTCGCCATGGCCTTTGCCAGTTTTCGGAACGATCAGGATCGTCTTGACCGCAGCAAGCGTTTGAGAGCTTTGGCCGAATTGCCTGCCTTCGAGGCTTCCTATTATCAGGAAACCGTCCGGGAGATCATCGCCAAGGACTTGAATGACCTGGAAGGGGAAATGATGACTGTCAGTTATCCTGTCCCGGCGAACCTCGGTTTGGCCACCAAGGTTTCCGAGCCCCAGGAAATTGCCAAGTTAAAGGGAGACCCGATCCGAGGGAAAGCCCAAGCAGGAAAATGTTATATATGCCATAAGATCGAAGGGGTGGGTGTTCCCTTTGGCCCGGAGCTTACGCATTGGGGTAAAGAACGCACCATCGAGGAAATCGTAAAGGAAATCGTTTATCCGGATGCCAAGCTTGCTCATGGTTACGAGAAGCCGGTACGCCTGACTTCCAAAAAAACAGGCAAGGTGGCGGAGGGCTTTTTATCGAATTACAGTTGGCATGCCGGATCCCTCAAGCTCAAGGTAATGGGAGGGCAGACCCGTAAAATTCTTTTTCGCCGGGCGAGCGCCAAGATCAATTACTTGAACGATTCCTGGATGCCTTCGGCATCCGATCTGGGAATGGAGAATCAGGATTTGGCCGATTTGGCCAGTTACCTGAAAACCTGCGGTTTGGGTGAAGCCGGTCCCGCCGGAGCAAAGTCCGGCGAGCCGGTTCCGCCTACCGGCCGAGAGCCCGGTTGGCAGGTTCTCACGGGCGAGGATTTCGTGAACGTCAATTGCCTGGCCGACACTTGGCGGTGGGAGGGGGGACACGCTTTTTGCACGGGCAAACCAACGGGCGTGATCCGCTACCGCGAGCCCTTGAAAAATTTCGAACTCCTCCTCGAATGGATGCATAAGAAAAAAGGTGGAAACTCGGGTGTCTTCGTTTGGGGAACACCTGCCAGCATCGCCAAGCTCGCTGCCGGACATGGTCGCTTGCCTCATGGGATCGAGGTGCAGGTGCTGGACTTGGGCTATGCGGAAGTTTATACCCAAAGGCACAAAAAACCCGCCGACTGGTTTACCAGCCATGGGGATGTTTTTCCGGTCGGTCCGGTCAAAATGAAACCATTTCCTCCCGTGGCGCCCAATGGCAAGCGGAGCTTTCCTTCCAAGGAGACGACCAAGGGAATCAACAAGTGGAACCACTATTACGTCCGGGCAATCGATGGCGAAGTGCGGCTTTGGGTGAACGGGGAGGAAGTTTCCGGCGGAGATAATATCTCACCGGCCTCAGGCTACTTTTGCCTGGAGTCCGAGGGGGCACCGATCGAGTTTCGTAACATTAGGCTGCGCAAACTTTCGTCCGCGATCGAGGCGGAGGAGATTCCCGCCTACATTCCTCCCACTCCGGTGGACCTGAAGGGACACCCGGCGCTGGGTACCTGGAAGTACCTCAAGACTTATACGCGTGAGGTGAAAGAGGACGGAATGGTCATCCTGCGCAACGGCAAGGACGTCATCTGGAAAAAAAGGTGCGTTTCCAAGTCGGAGAACGAATTCGTCCTCGAAGGCAATTACATACACAAGCTCATCGGGGAGATTCTGCACATCGAAGGTCGCTACCAGGCTACGCGTTGACGGGGCTTGCCCCGGGCTACTTCTTCCCAAAGGCTTCCTTGACCAAATAAGATCCGGTTGATTGGTGGGGAGTGATGGGCCAGTCATCAGTACGAAAAGGATAGGCGGGGAGTTCGCGGGCGTTCATCAGCCCACCTATCGGGAGGTTACTGAAAGCATATCGAACGGCAACGGGTTCGGGAATCTCGTCGTGCCAGACTATGATCGTTCCCTTCCCTGCGTCCACCCGGGCACGCGCTTCGCGAAAGACCTGATCATCGCCTGCGACGTAGAATCCGACCTCGACGTCCTGATCCAGTCGCAGCCCTCTGCGGGTTTCCTCCTTGAAGCCAATTACCATTTTTCCGTCCACAGATTTGTGTGACTCGTATACTGGCCCCATCCATTCCAATGTCTTGCGTCCTCCATCCGTCTTGAACCCGTACACCTCAGCCAAAGCCCAGCGGGCGGAGCGCTCACCAACGGGCATCTTCCTTCCCGGGTGGATGCTTCCGTTTGAATTCGTGTCGTAGGTTGCGATTAGTCCCGTTTTAGGAGTGCCTTGCCAGACCAGATGCTGGATCTCCCTGATTATGTTACAATGATGATTCATGTCGTAGGTCATTCCCCTGCGGTTGCTCCATCCGGCTATTTGGACGATGCCAAAGGGCAGTTGCTTTTCCCCGAAGGCCTCGCGCCAATCGGAAATGACGGAGGGAAAAGTTCGGTGGAATGGTTTCCACCCGACAGTGAAGGAATTGTTTTCACCCTGATAGAAGAGGACGCCACGGATGGATAGCCGGGCAATGGGAAGGATCATCCCGTTGAACATTCCACCGGGTTGCCCTTTTTTGGCGGGATCGGAGTAAGCTTTTGCATTCGGGCCCCGGGGTGCTCGACCTTCCTTCTTCTCCTCCCATTTGGCTCGGGCTTCCCGGTAGGTTTTCAAGTCGGCCTCGTAGCGTTTGTCCGCCCCTTCCTTCCCTCCGCCTTTTTTCCATTCGTTCAATGCGGTCTCGAATTTCTCGAAATAGGGTTC
>JAURNO010000072.1 GCA_030830145.1 Verrucomicrobiota bacterium | reverse complement strand
TTGGGGTTTGCCAAAAAGGCGGAGCTGAGTGTCGGGTTGGGAAAGAGCTACATCCAAATTCCCGAAGGAAATGTCATCGGATTCTCCTTCCACAAGAATGACCGAACTGGCCGAAGGTCCGAACTGGCGGATGCTCGGGATGGGCAAACCAAGGATGGCCCGGGCATGGAGGGCGAATTGAGAAAGATCCTGGGAAATCATGGTGACCATTCCGGTATCATGAGGGCGCGGGGAGACCTCGCTGAAGAGAACCTCGTCTTCCTTGATGAAAAGCTCGACTCCGAAGACGCCGAGGCCCCCGAGTCCGTCGGTCACCGCCTTGGCGTAACGCTTGGCTTCCTCGAGGGCGGCGGCGGACATCGGTTGTGGTTGCCAGGATTCGCGATAGTCACCATCGACTTGGACGTGACCGATGGGGTCGCAAAAGGAAGTTCCCCAGGCATGACGGATGGTCAATTGGGTAATCTCGTAGTCAAAATCAACGAAACCTTCCACAATGACTTTTCCTTTTCCTGCACGGCCTCCGGCTTGGGCATATTCCCAGGCATGATCGACTTCAGCGGCCGAGCGAACCGTGCTTTGTCCCTTGCCGGACGAACTCATGATCGGCTTAACCACACAGGGTAGTCCGATCTCTTCGATGGCGGATTGGAACTCTTCCTTAGTTTCGGCAAAACGGTAGGGTGAAGTCTTGAGCTCGAGATCCTCGGCGGCCAACCGACGGATTCCCTCGCGGTTCATCGTAAGCTGAGTGGCCCGGGCGGTCGGAATCACCGTGGTGAATCCGGAAGCTTCCAGTTCGGCAAGGACGTCGGTGGCGATCGCCTCGACTTCGGGAACGACCAAATCGGGCTTCTCCGATTCGATCACTTGACGCAGGGCAGACCCGTCGAGCATGGATACGACGTGAGCCCGGTCGGCCACTTGCATGGCGGGTGCATCCGGATAAGCGTCGAGGGCAATGACCTCGACTCCGTAGCGTTGCAACTCGAGAACGACTTCCTTGCCAAGTTCGCCCGATCCGCAAAGGAGGACTTTTTTGGCCGTGGATTTAAAGGGCGTACCAATGGAAACTGACATGGAAAACATCAAGAAAAGAAAGACCCAATCGGGTCGAGCCTAAAAGCAAAGCAAGCCTTCAGTCCGTCTCTTCGCAAAGCTCGGCCCCTTTGAGAAGCCGGCAGAATTCCTTTTTGGAAACTTTTACGACGGGTTCCTCGGGTGCGTGGAGGGTGTAGGACTTCTTGAACCGAATGGTCATGCGGGCCCATTCCGTTATGCGGTAGTAGGTGTTTCCTTTTTTCCAAACCTGTCCTTGCTTCAGTTTCATTTCTCAAAACCCTAAAACCAAAACCCAATTTGAGCGAACGAATTCAATCGGCCGTTTCGGAATCCCCGAGCCTTTCAGTGGGATCAGGCATCTCGTTGTAGGCAAAAACGAAGTAGAGTCCAAGCCACAGACACTGACAATAGGGATAAGTGAGGAAAGGTAAAACGATCGCCCCCCCGAAACACAAACCGAGCAACCAATCCAAACCCATCCACCCAAGCATCCAAATCAGCAGCAAGGGAACAATCCAAAGCATGGAGATCAAGCCATAACTGATGGGAATGCCTCCGATGAAAAAACCATCCTCTCGACTGTATTCAAAATTACAGTTTGAACACCGGTCATGGCGTTTGAGGATATTTTTCAGAACTGGACCTTTTCCACAACGGGGACAGTTGTTGCGAATGGTTCGGAGAAAGTACGAAGGCCTCATTTTGAATCAAGTTAACGCTTCACCGAAAAAAACCAAAATCAGTACGGCAATCCTTTGTTTTCAAACCCTTTGGTTTGAATCAGCGCTTGCCGTAAACGGGGGGCTTCCAGTCCTTGGGCAATTTCCCTTGGGGACGCACGCCGACCGCATCAGCGGGGATCGGATGATCCTTGGGCTGTAAAAGCGGAAGGTCGTCGGGCAAATGTCTGATGAGCATTTCCTTGTACTCGATGGTCATAGGAGGGCCTTTGTGCACTTGCACCGCAAGTACGCCGTCGAGCACCCTCCCCTTTTCGTCAAAGTCAATCAGGTCGGCGGTCGGATGCCCGTCGATCCAGTGGCGGTGACGGTTGCCCTCGACCAGGATGCGGTACTCGTGCCATTCGTCCGATGCGAATTCCTTGACCTCGAACCGACCGACAACCCAGCGCTCCCCTTTGGGATCGATTACTACTTTTTCTCCGGTATGGGATAAAATCCTTCTGCCCTTTTCCTCGTAAAGCATGCCGTTGTATTGTGGTTTGCCCGCCACGACGTCGCACTGGTATCCGGTCAGGGCATCAAGCCCCAACTCGGGGATGTGGGTACTGCGGTACTGAATCCCACTGTTTCCACCGGCGGAAACGCGCACCTTCACCTTGAGCTCGAAATTACGGACCGTAGCCGCTTTCCAAGTAATGAAGTGATTCCTCTTGAGCGTACCATCGGCCTTTCCGGTCAGCACGCCTTTCTTCAAAGACCAGAATTGGGGATCGCCCGACCAACCACGCATATTGGACCCGAGCAGGTTGGAAAAACCATTGGCCCCCGGACGGTTGGCCACCGTGGCGGCGGCCTTGGGATGAGGAGGCGTGGAAACGCTCAACGGGCCTTTCTGGGGGGATAGCGGACCTCCCAACTCTTTGACCCGGCGATCGGTCGCCTTGCGCATTTTTGCAAGAGTCTTCGCATGCTTGGAATCCTTGGCCAAGTTGACGAGCTCGTCGGGATCGTTCTTCAGGTCATGAAGAAACTCGTAGTTTCCCTCGTCGACGTAGCGGACGTATTTGAAACGATCGTTGCGCAAGCCCTCGAAGGGAGGAATGCGGCTCCGGACGGCAAAGTGTTCGTGAAAGGTATGGGTGCGCCAGTCCTCGGCCTTGCCGGAGGAAACGAGTGGCTTAAAGCTTCGACCCTGGTAGCTTTCGGGGATGGGAAGCCCGGCCCAGTCCAAAAAGGTGGAAGGTAGATCGAGGTTCAGGACGGACTGTTTGAGGACTTGCCCACGGGCGGATTTGGGTGAACGGGGATCGTACACCACCATGGGCACTCGAAGGGATTCTTCGTAATGAGACCATTTTCCGGCAAACCCTCGGTTCCCCAGGTGGTACCCATTGTCGGCGGTGTAGACGATGATGGTGTTGTCCGCCAAGCCCTTTTCCTCGAGAACCTTGATAAAACGACCGATGGCATTGTCGATGCCACTGACCATGCGCAGGTAGGCCCGCATGTTGATCCGGTACTTGCGGTCCGAGTTCCAACGCCAGAAGAAACGTTCACGGTTGATGGTGGTCTTGAGAAAATCGGGCTGACTCTCGAATATCTTGGGGTCGTTCAAGCGCGGAGGGGCGATCTCGTCCTCCTCGTACATCCCGTCTGCCGAAAAGGGCCAAGGGAAATGACCGACACCCGGGCGGCGGTCGCTGTCCTCGGCATGGCAGGCGTTGAACCACATGTTCAAAGCGAAAGGCTTGTCCTTGGGTTGGCTCTCGAGAAATTCGATTCCCCGGTCCACGATCAGATCGGTCTCGTGTCGAAGAGAACCATCGGGTTGTTTTTTGTAAAAGGGATTGCGACCGATCGGGTTGTACACCTCGAAGTAATCGCTCGCCTTGAAACCCTTGGGCATCTTAGCGTGCCATTTGCCCGCAAAACCAGTCCGATAGCCAGCCTTGCGCAGTATGCCCGGGTAGAGATGCTTGATCGACTCGGGGGTGGCGAGGTCGTGTTGCCCGGGGGTGCCGAAACTCCTACCGGTCAAGCCGGTCAAGATGGTCGTCCGGCTAACCCAGCAGATGGACTGACTGACGAAGGAATTGGCAAAGCGCGTGCCGTTCTCCGCCAAGCGATCGATATGGGGCGTCTTGGCGAGCGGATGCCCATAGCAACCGAGCGAGCTCGAGGTCTGGTCATCAGTAAAGAAGAAGACAATATTGGGACGCTTGGCATCCAGTTTGCAAAAGAGGAAAAGGAAGAGGCAGGCGAGACTGAGAGATCGATAGTTCATTTTATATGTTGGATGGAAGGTAATAATTCAAAATGTCGGACTAACGGGAATCCTTACGGAATGAGAAGGGACTAAGAAGCTTTACTTGGCCTTCTTCTCCAAGCCGGCTTGGTATTCTTTGGCCAGTTCCTGAAGACGCTTGAGCTCGTCGGGATGATCACCGGCCCAGTTACGCTTCTCGCCGGGATCCTTGGAGAGGTTGACGAGAAATTGTTTTTTGTCGTCCTTGGTCATTTCGGGAATGCCAGTTGGGCGGACGTTCTCGCGGGCTTTGGCGTAGAGCTTCCAGTCCCCCTCCCGGATGACCCATTGGCTGTTCCGGTTGCCCAGTTGCCAGTAATAGTTTTGGTGAGGAGTGGAGGCCTTGGGATCCTTGACCACTTGGGCAATCGATTTGCCGTCCAGGTGATGCCCTTTGGGGATCTTCGCCCCCGTCCATTCGGCCAAAGTCGGGAACCAGTCGGTACCGGTCACGAACTGTTCGCGAATTTCCCCCTTGGCAATACCCTTGGGCCAGGAAACGACGCTCGGCACCTTGATGCCACCTTCGAACAAGTTGCCCTTGTGACCGCGGTAAGGCCCGGCGCTCCCTCCCCCGCCAAAGGTTCGCTCTTCCACCGAATGTCCGTGATCGGACTGAAAGATGACGATGGTGTTCTCTCGCAGACCTTCCTTCTCCAAGTGATCGAGCACCCGCCCGACCAGTTCGTCGGTGGTCGACATGAACGCAGCGTACTTGTCGCGGGGATGAGGAAGGTCCTTGTATTTTTCCCTCCACTTGTTGGTCGCTTGGAGCGGATAGTGCGGCCAGTTGATGGCCCAATAAACAAAGAAAGGCTTGTTCTTGTTGCGCGAAACAAAGCCCTTGCACTCGTCCACCATCAGGTCCCCGAAGTATTCCCCGTCCCGCCAGATTTCCTTTCCGTGTTTCCAAAGATCGTGCCGGTTGGGGCCGACCCAATAAAAAAAGTGGGAATAGTTGTCGATGCATCCGCCCATGTGGCCGAACGAATAATCAAAGCCCTGCCCGTTGGGCATGGTCTCG
>JAURNO010000071.1 GCA_030830145.1 Verrucomicrobiota bacterium | reverse complement strand
TACACTGGTCATCTTCACTGCCGACAACGGCCCCCTTAACAGTCCGCTTGCCCGGGCAAAGAACCATGAACCGACCGGCCCATATCGTGGTGTGAAAACCTGTGTCTGGGACGGCGGGACGCGAGTTCCGTTTCTGGCCCGTTGGCCCGGTCACGTGCCGGCTGGGGTAAGCTCTAATCATCTGTTCGGTCTGACGGATGTTTTCGCGACGGTAGCTGCTCTATGTGGAAGCCCGTTGCCCGATGGGCAAGGACCTGACAGCTACAACATGCTGCCGGTTTGGCTTCAGAATAAGAAGGGTATCGCCAAGCGCCCCGCTTTGGTGACCGCCTCTTACGGTGGCTTCCTGACCTTGCGGAAAGGGGATTGGAAAGCAGTTTTTGGGACTAAGTGGACTGGCGGACATCCAGCCAAACCCTATGGTGGCCCACCACCGACAGGGACACCGAAGGATGATCCGGACATCGGCCAACTCTTCAATATCTCAAACGATCCTTTCGAGAAACAGGATCTTTGGGAAAGTCACCCGGAAATCGTGAAAAAACTGCGTCACGAACTTCAAGTGATCCAAAGCAAGGACAAGTCCGATTCCTTCCCCGACACCATACGAAATGATATCGCTGGCAGCCCCAACGTGGTGCTCATTTTCTCCGATGACATGGGCTACTCGGACCTGCCGAAGTTCGGGAAATCGGAGATTCCCACACCCAATATCGATCGCCTCGGCCAAGAGGGTACTTTGTTCACCGATGCCTACGTCACCGCCCCGATCTGCGTGGCCTCTCGGATGGGTTTGTTGACCGGCCAGTATCAGCAGCGTTTCGGTATCTATTGCAACATGTACGGAGAGGCCAGGACGCGCTTGTTCCTTAAGCAAACCTTGTTGCCCGCAGTGTTTCAGGACGCCGGTTACCGGACGGCTCACGTCGGGAAGTGGCACCTCAGTGGGAACAAACGCACGCAGTACGAGACGGCGGGACCACGTGATCGCGGCTTCGATGAATCCGTTGCCATTCGCGGCGGCGACTCGGCATTCTGGAAGGGCACGCCTGTTTTTCGCAACGGCAAGGAATTTCCGGCTCCGGAATACCTAACCGACCTGTGGGGCACGGAAGCTTGCGCTTTCATCGATAGGGCCCATGCCCAACCTTTCTTCTTGTACTTGGCCTACAATGCGGTGCATTCGCCGATGCACGCCCTTGATGCCGATCAGGCCAAATTCCCCAAGGTAGAGGATGAGAATCGACGCATCTACGACGGCATGCTGCTCGCGATGGACCGCAGCATCGGGCGGGTGCTCGACCGCTTGGACAAACACGGTATCGCGGAGAACACGATCGTGGTCTTTATGAACGACAATGGCGGTGGCGGGAGTACCGGTCTATATGCGGGTCACTCCCGAAACTACGCCAACAACAAGCCGCTCAGGGGGCACAAGTTCGACGTTCTCGAGGGCGGTGTGCGCGTCCCCCTGATCATTCGCTGGCCCAAGCTCGCTCCGGTCGGAAAGGTATATCGCGAAATGGTCTCGAGCACCGATGTTTTTCCCACCTTGGTGGCCTCCGCCGGTTTGCAGATGCCCAAGGGACAACCGGCAGATGGCGTGGACCTGCTCCCTTTCATCAACGGAAAGAACACATCCAAACCACACGAATGGCTTTGCTGGCAAAACCGCAGTTGGCTTCCGCGAAAAAAAGGTGGCTATGTTGTGCCCACTCCCAAGGTCCATAACTCCGCCATCCGCAAGGGAAACTGGAAACTTGTGCGCATGAACGAAAAGATTGGCTCGGATGCTCCACCGCCGGCCTGGAAACTCTATGACTTGAAGAAAGATATCGGAGAACAAAATGACCTTTCCAAACAGCACGGCGACGTGGTCAAGGAATTGGGCGCCCAATTCAACAAATGGCGATCATCGATGCATCCCACCGTGGAGTAATCGGAACCGGTAAAATGAACCCCTCTGCATTCCTCTGCATTCTTTTCTTCACTGCTTCCCTGCCGGCGGAAGAGTCTTTGAACATTCCTTCCTCCAAGGAGAAATTCCATCTGTTCCTCCTGATGGGACAGTCAAACATGTCCGGAGGCGTGGGGTTGGCAGCCGGCGATACCAAACCCGTTCCTTCAGTGCTGAAAATGCGTTGGGTCAAAGAAGGGGAGGAACCCAAGTGGGCGCCCGGGGCCCATCCGCTTCACCCCAGACGTCCTAACAAGAAGGCGCGTTTCGGGCCCGGCCTGGCCTTCGCGGAGGCTTACGTGGCTGACAAACCCGGTGTGACGGTCGGTTTGATTCCGATGGCCTGGGGGGGCCGAAGCATTGTACAACTGAGCAAAGGATCCGTAATTTACAGCGATGCCATCCGTCATCCCAAAGCCGCCATGCAAGTGGGGACTCTCAAGGGCGCGCTATGGCATCAAGGGGAATCGGACACCGTCGAGCAGACGAGGGCCGATGCCTATGAGAAGAGATTGCATACCCTGATCCAAGATGTTCGGAAGGACTTGGGGAATCCGCAATTGCCCTTCATCGTGGGAAACTTGGCTGAGTTCTACGGCACTGGGAAGGACCACAAGGCACCGGATCGGGTGGCCCGCATTTCCAAAATCAAGGAGATCCTCCGAAGTTTACCGAAAAAGGTGTCTCATACCGGATTCGTCGAATCCACCTGTTGCAGTCCGGCTGCCCGGGCGAAGGTGCATTTTGATCGCAAGTCGAGTTTGCTCATGGGCAAGCGGTATGCCAAGGTTTATGCCGATATGTTTGGTAAACCATGAAATTATTTTTAGTTTTAATTCTCTTTTTCACTACCCTTTTCGGCAAGGCTTCGCCCCCTCCGAACATTGTGTGGATCGTAATCGAAGATGCATCCCCTCACGTCGGTTGCTACGGCGAAACCCTGATCGAGACACCGCATATCGACCGGATGGCCCGGGAAGGGATTCGTTGCAAAAACGCCTTCGTTACCTCTCCGGTTTGTTCGTCCAGTCGCTCCGCGATGGTCAGCGGTATGTACCAGACCACCCTTGGGGTACACAACCATCGCAGCCAAACCTCGTCCGGTAAAGGCGGGGGCAACGCGGACTACTACGACAGCTACAAGGTCCCCAATTCGGTCAAGCTGATCCCCGAGCTCTTCCGCGATGCCGGGTACTTCGTCACCAACAAGAGCAAGACCGATTACAACTTCATCCCGACGAGCAAGCTCTATCATGGCAACGACTGGAAGAAGGCGCCCGCCGACCAACCCATCTTCGCTCAATTCCAACTCAGTGGAGGAAAGAACCGCAAAGCGAAAAGCCATGCCGATCCCGCCAAGGTGGTCCTGCCGCCTTATTATCCGGATCACCTCGTCCTTCGTCAGGACTGGGCCAAGTACTTGGACTCCTGGGTCAAAACCGATGAAGAGGTCGGAAAAATCCTGGCGGATCTCGAGAAAGCGGGACGCCTGGACGCGACCGCGGTCTTTCTTTGGACGGACCATGGAGTCAGCCACCTGCGGGGCAAGCAGTTCCTCTACGAAGAGGGCATCCGCGTCCCCATGATCATCCGGTTGCCGAAGAAACAACGCGCCGGCACGGAGCGGGACGACCTCATCGAGCACATCGACGTCGCCGCTTGTTCGCTTTCTTTGGCCGACATCAAGATACCCGACTACGTGCAGGGTCGCGATTTTCTAGCTGCTGACTACAAGCCCCGAAAATTTGTTTTTGCGGCCCGTGACCGTTGTGACGAGACGGTCGACGTCCTCCGATGCGTTCGTGATTCCCGCTACAAGTACGTTCGGAACTTCATGTCGCATGTTCCCCACGCCCAACCCAGCCAGTACAAGGACGGCAAAAAAATCCTTCAGGTTATACGCGGGTTGCACAGGGAAGGCAAGTTGAGCGAGGTACAGTCCCGCCCCTTCGCTTCTCGGCGGCCGCCTGAAGAACTCTACGACTTGCAAAGCGATCCGCACGAACTGGTGAACTTGGCCACCGAGCCAAAGCACCGAGATCGCTTGGCTACCATGCACAAGGTTCTCCACCAACGCATGACGGAGACACATGACATGGGCCTGATCCCCGAGCCGATCCTCGAGGATGTCGGGCGGGAGGCAGGAAACAAATACCTCGCTTTTCTCAAAACCGACCACAGCAAGCAAACCCGTCGATTGATCGAGGTAATCACCGCCGGGGAAGCGAACGAGAGCGACAAGCTATTGGACTTTGCCAAATCTGCGGATCCATCGACTCGTTACTGGGCGGCCGTTTGGTTGGGGGTCAACAAGACGGCAAAAAGCAAATCCACGCTGCTGAAATTAACCAATGATCCGGTACCCGCCGTTCGCGTCGCGGCGGCTCAGGCCTTGTGCAAGTTAGGAGACTTGAACACCTTGAAACTACTTGTTGAGCATATCAAGGATCCGAACTTGCTGGTCGGGATGTTCGCCCTGCGGGCCATCGAGGAACTCGGCGACGCCGGCAAAGCCCACCGCGAAGCGATTGCCGCGGCCCAGAAGTCGAAATTCGAATTCTCCCGACGTATCGCAAGGCGATTGACCGCCAAGTGGCCTTGAGGTTAGGAATCAAACCTACTCCTACCCTATATAAATTACAGAACTTATCATGCTGCGATTCCTTGTCCTGGCCCTGCTCGCCTTCTTGCCATTCGTTGGCCAGGCCAACGAAAACTTCAATATCCTCAAAAACACGAAGAAGATCGTTTTCTTGGGAGACAGCATCACCTATGGGGGTGAGTATGTTGTGTTTTTCGAGAGATGGTTGACGGTCAATCACCCGGAGCTCAGCCCTGAGGTATTGAATCAGGGCATCCCGAGCGAAACCGTATCCGGGTTATCCGAGCCTGGACACCTCAGGCACGGGTTTCCACGGCCTGATTTGCACGAACGCCTGGACCGTGCCCTGAAGGCTTTGAAGCCCGACCTGATCATTGCCTGCTACGGGATCAACTGCGGGATCTACATGCCACTCGACGATGAACACTTCGCCAAGTACAAGGAGGGAGTGCAACGCCTGAAAAACAAGGTCGAAGCACAGGGAGGGAAGATCATCTTCATGACCCCGCCGGTCTACGACAAACCCAACCCCAAGTTCGATTACGACGAGGTCATGGCAGCCTACGCCAAGTGGCTGGTCTCCAAGCGCAAAGATGGCTGGAAGGTCATCGACCTGCACACCGTGATGAAAAAGTCGCTCGCCAAGAAGAGGGAGCAGGACCCGAAATTCAAATACTCTCGTGATGGTGTTCATCCGGGAGGGGAGGGGCATGAACTGATGGCTCAACAGATCATCGACTTTTTCGCCGTCAAGCCGCCCCTCAAAGATCCACACCCCAATGCCTATGGACGCATGATGATGTTCCTGCGCGAGCGCATGCGGGTAAAACGGGATGCCTGGCTGACCGAGATCGGACACAAGCGACCCATGGGCAAGGGCAAGCCTTTGGCCGAAGCAGACAAGATCGCGGCCGAGAACACCAAGCGCATCCAACAAAACCTCGAAACCATCCTCAAACAAGCCAAACAACCCTGATTCAATTTTATGAAACCATCCTGTCTTCTCCTCTCCTTCCTCCTCGCCATCCCATGTCTTGTCTTCGGGGCCAAGGACAAGCCAAATGTCTTGCTCCTCTCGATCGACGATTTGAATGATTGGATCGGTTGCCTCGGCGGTCACCCCCAAGCCAAGACCCCCAACATCGACCGCTTGGCCAAGATGGGCACCCTGTTTGCCAACGGGCATTGCCAGTCTCCGGTTTGCAACCCATCCCGGGCCAGCATGATGACCGGACGCTACCCGCACACTACTGGAATTTACTTTCTCAGCCCGGATCTC
>JAURNO010000070.1 GCA_030830145.1 Verrucomicrobiota bacterium | reverse complement strand
GAAACTCTCTCAGGCAAAAGCTCAGCCACGCCAAAAGTCGAAGCATGAGCCCGATGAGCGGTCCCGAATGCGTCATTCACGAAAAGATCTGCATGGGATGCGAGTTGGTTGGCGAATGCAGAATCGTTCTGCGTCTCACCCGGGTGGAAACGCAGGTTTTCCAAAAGAGCAACCTGGCCATTTTCCAAATTGTCGATGGCTTCACCAACTTCATCCCCAATGCAGTCGTTCAGAAACAAAACGGGAACCGAAAGCTTATCCGCCAAATCGATTGCCACGGGAGACAAGCTCATGGAATCGACTCGCTCTCCTTTCGGTCGGCCCAAGTGACTTGCCAACACTATTTTGGCTCCTTCCTCCATTAGTTTCCTGATGGTGGGAAGGGCTGCCTTGATGCGAGTATCGTCGGTGATCGTTCCGTCCGGATCAAGCGGCACATTGAAATCTACGCGAACAAAGGCTCGCTTACCCTCTAGCTTTACATCGTCTATGGTCTTTACCTTGGACATGGCTTACGGTGCTGGGAAGGAACCAGGAAAGAACCCCGGCCTTCGGAATTAGAGTAAAAGGATGCGCTCGAATCAGAGAAAGGCGGAGACCTTCTTGAGCAGGTCTACACAGCGATTACTGTATCCCCACTCATTATCGTACCAAGATACGAGCTTGAAGAAGGTGTCGCTCAACCCCATACCGGACCCGGCGTCGAAGATCGAGGAATCCGGGCAATGAATGAAATCGGAAGAAACCACCTCATCCTCGGTGTACCCCAAAATACCCTTGAGGGGCCCCTCGGAGGCTTCCTTCATCTTGGCGCAGATCGCTTCGTAACTAGTCGGTTTCTCGGTCTTTACGGTCAAATCAACTGCGGAAACCGTAGGGGTAGGAACGCGGAAAGCCATGCCTGTCAGCTTCCCTTGAACTTGGGGTAAAACGAGGCCCACCGCTTTGGCTGCACCAGTAGTGGAGGGGATTATATTGATGGCGGCTCCTCGGCCACCTTTCCAATCCTTTACCGAAGGAGCATCCACAGGTTTCTGAGTGGCGGTGTAGGCGTGCACGGTGGTCATGAGACCTTCCGCTATGCCATAGTTCTCCAAGACGACTTTGACAATAGGGGCCAAGCAGTTGGTCGTACAGGAAGCGTTCGAGACAACGTCATCGTCGGCCTTCAAGTCCTCGTCGTTGACTCCAAGAACAATGGTTCGAACATCACCCTTTGCAGGTGCGGAAATGATGACTTTCTTGGCCCCCGCCTCAATGTGACCTGCGGCCAATTCCTTTGCCACGAACAAACCAGTACTCTCGATTACAATGTCGACTCCCAATTCACCCCAAGGAAGAGCGGCGGGGCCTTCGCGCATAGCGAGACAGCGAATTTCATGACCATTGACGACGAGTGAATCCTCGGAAGGAGCCTCGACCGTTCCGTTGAATCGACCTTGAGTCGAATCATACTTGAGAAGATAGGCCAAATTGTCGGAGGGGACTAAATCATTGATTGCGACAACTTCGAATTCGTTGCCGAGAAGTCCTTGATCAACAAGGGCGCGAAAGACCAAACGACCGATACGGCCGAATCCATTAATTCCAATTTTAGTAGACATTTACGTAATATATGTAGGTGAGTTGAAATTGAAAGAGAGAAAACATCAAATGATGAATGCCCCGAAAATGGCAAGGCTTTAAGTGAAAACTTATCCTTTGGCGACGAAGATGATTCACTTACAAAGAGCACGGAAGGCAAGAATGACTAAAAAAACTAAGATACGATCTCTTTTTTAACTAGGGAAAAATCCTCTTTGCCTACTAGGCGAGAAGTCGAAATTCTTCTAAAAACTAGGCCGAATCAAGCATGGAACAAAAGTCCTCAGTGAGCACAAGTTCGGCCTTCACTTCCTCAACGACTTTTTCCAAATGGAAAATCTGAAGACGCTCGAACAACGAATCCGGGGGTGCCTGGGGTGTCTCATGACCACTGAAACCGAATTTGAGGGAGTTTACGATCCAATTAGCCAAAATGACCAAATCGATAATCTCTGAAAGCTTGGATTCAGGATTCACTTTCTGCCTTTTTTCTGGATCAGGCTCGTGATGCCACCGAACGACACCCTCCACAATACTCGAAAGTCCCCAATGCCTGCAGATAAGGTAACCCAAATAGTCGTGCCTAGGACTGTTGCTGGCAAGCTCTGCATGAAAAAAACTTATCTTCCTGTCGAGAGCGGTTTGGGAATCGCGAAGAAAAAGTTTTTCGTTATTGTCTTCATCGAGCTTGAAGCGCGCGACTTTTCCAATGTCGTGAATCAATCCGCAGGTGTAGGCTGCCTCAGGCCAAGGTTTGCTAAGGTAGTTGGCTAATGTTCGAGACGCGGCAGCAACCCCAATGCAGTGCTTCCAAAATCCTTCAAGAGAGAACCCGTCTTCTGCTGAATCTTTGGAGACTAAGACCTTGAGCACGGAGGTGGTAAGGATAAGATCTTTGATTTTGTCGAAACCAAGCATTCCTATCGCGTCGTTGGCATCCGTCACTTTTTCCCGATTTCCCCTGTAAATGCTGGTATTGGCAATCTTTAGGATTCTCGTTGAAATAGCCTGATCAGAAACCATGACGTCTTCAACATTTTGGGTCGAGTTATCCGTATCTTCAAGTATGTTCGTCAACTCGCTGACAATGACCGGTAAAGTCGGGAGGTTTCGGCCGATCTCTCGAATCATTGCTTTGTAATCAACCCAATACTCGTCAACAATTGATCCAGAATCCAT
>JAURNO010000069.1 GCA_030830145.1 Verrucomicrobiota bacterium | reverse complement strand
TTTCTCGGCCTGAACGGCAGGGGTAGGTTTCAAACTCTTCGGCATCGAAGACTGAACTTCAGTCAGAGTCTTTTCAAGAACCGCAATTTCTTGGATCAGCGTTTGGTCCTCCTTGTTTTTGGCGGCCATACTCATTTGCAACTTTTGCTTTTCTTCAAGCAGGTTGGCTTTCTGCTTCAAGTAATGCTTCATGGCATCCTCCTCCAATTTTTGGGAGTTCTCCACCTTTTCCTTTTCAACGTATTCCTTGACCGCGGAATCAGCCCCAAGCTGAACGACAATCAGAATCACGATCATGATTCCCACCACCGTCGTCATGGTATCGAGAAGGGAATCCAAGCTGGGGCCTTCGTCTTTCTTTCGTTTCCTCATGAGCCTGCAAAAAGAGAGAGATCAATTTCACCTTCCCCGTCGAGAGGAAGCTGGCCGTACCTGCAATTGAATTTGGCGCAAACCTGTACGGCTCTCGTCCAGGATGAAAACCCTTTGCTGCGGATAAGAAAAATAATGAAACGGGCTTCCGGGTCGGGCCTCTTTGCTTTACGGGCAATTTCATATTTTGCGGCAATTTGTTGCGACGCTTTGGATAACTGAAGGCTGGGAACCTTCAACTCCTCCCCTTTCTTGTTCTTGAGGTATATGATGGGCCCTTCTCTCTTTACATACCTTGCGTCCATCGGCGTACCTTGAGCGCTGTACCAAGTTCGGTAGGGGGCTTCCTTGGCCAAGGCCTTTACCAAGTTCTGTAACTTTGTATCTTTGGGGATTGCCGCCGTCTTGACTTCGAAATCAAGGTCCTTTCCCTTGTAAACTCTGATCCCCTCGCTTCGGCATTCGACAAAAGTAGGTTCCAAATCACCCCCGGCGCCCGACCCGCTTTGCTTAACCACCATCTTGACCAATTTGCCGGGATCCTTCATTTTCTCCCATTCCTCTTCGGCCTCGGCCAAATCCTTGGTCAGCTTGGCTACTTCCGCACTCATCTTGGCTTTCTCTTTTTCAAGATTGGAAGCCATTTCACTCTGCTTCTTATTTTGAGCCAAAATGCTCTTTTTCTTTTTTTCCAACGTGGCAATCTCAGCCTTGAGTTTTTCTTTTTTCTTCGGATCTAATTTCTTGGCCGGGTTGGAGCGTATTTCTTCAATCTCCATCTTGAGCTTTTCGATGGCGGCTTTTTCTTCCTCCATTTTTTGCTTAAAGCCATCATCCGATTCAAAGGCCTCCTCAATCTTTTGGTTGACCGCGTCATCGGAAACTTGAGATACGACCACCCCCATGATCATCAAGGTAAGAATGCCCAAAACACAGGCAAGAATGCTCAAGAAGGGAAAGAGCGATACCTGGAGATCGTTCTTCTTTTTTTTCACCGCTAAAACTTAATACAAAGCCGGATCAACTCTCCTCTTCCCCCATTGAATTCTCCATCAGGTGATGAAACTGAGAAGCGATCTGGGTCATTTGTTGGGCGACCACGGCTTGCGATTCCTGTACTTGCAGAAGATAGGCTTGTAAATTTTCCGCCCTTTCAATCAATGTGCCGTCTCCCGATTGCATTCCTTCCGGAAGGCTTCCACCCATTGGCTCGCGAAGTCTCTTGAGGAAGTATTCGTTGCAATACTCATCGACTTTGTTCAACAAGTCCTCCTCCCTCTTTTGCATGATGCTGGTCGGGAACATGACGCACAAACTAAAGACCAAGGAGACCAAAGTGGTGTCGAACGCAGTACTTAGACCACCCGTAACCTCACCAAGTTGTTTCCTTATCTCGTCCAGGTCCTGCATGCCACCCCCCTCCGAACTTCCAAAACTGGAAACGGCGTCACTAATCCCCAAAACGGTTCCGATAAAGCCCAAGATTGGAATGGCCCAGATGAAAACCTTGATCAGGACGTAACTTGAATCGACCATGGTAGCATCGATTTCCGATTGAGATTTCAGCATGTCCGCCGTTGCGGTATGATTTCTACGAACCCCAAAATGCTCCAAACCCCTGAGAATACGGGTCAGTAAAAAGCTTTGCCTTGGATCAAAACCCAGTCGATTTATGTGAGCCCCGAAATGCTGCAGGTTTTCCTCTTTGATGTCCTGTCCGATATCTTCGGGCAAAAGCTTGAATTGCATGATATTGAGCTGCCCTTTAAGCTTCTTGCGCTTCACCCACAAAATGGCAAAGGACCAACAAGCAAGATAGCTTACGACATAAGGCACCCAACCTCTTTCATAAAAGTATTCGTAAAAAATCTTGGTCGAATCCGAAAAAAGGAAAACCAGCAAGAAAACGTAAAAAACAACGAGAACTCCAAAACCAATACCTGCGGTTATGCCCATATTGACCGACGTCGCGGATGCATTGTCGAACTTCCCCATCTCGTCGGTGCTGCGTTGCATCATGTTGACCTGAGCAGCTCTTTTTTTTGCTCGTTCAGGAACCTTTCCGAATGATTTTTTTTGTGTTGCCATAGCTCGAGTACTCTTCGTTCGAATGTCTGTTAAGTTCGATGATTCTAGCCTTGGATGAAGAGTTAAATCAATTCATTTGTAAGGCGTTAAATCAATCACAGTCAGGTTACGGGTCAAGTCGAGCAAGTCCTTAATCCGCTTGTCCTAAGGATTTTTTAATTGAACAGAGCACCGTTTTGGAATCAATTGAGAGTAAATGTCGATTACTTTGAACAAAGATGGGACTCCCCGGAAAATCGGGAGTGGCAAGACCAAAGGGGCGGGTTGCTTTTCCCCGACCACTTTGTCCGTTCTCAAAAACTATGTTTCCGATGACGTGGAGTTTCCAGTCAGCCGGGTTTGGCTTAGAGAAGTAGGAGTATTGGAAGAAGATCTTGGAACGAAGAAAAAGAAGGCCCAACTCGTAGCCCCTGCAAGTAGTCCGCCCAAGAACTTGCAACTGGAACTCGAGGCAGAGGATTCACCGCCGATGGTGAACAAAATCGAGGCAGAGGATTCGCACCAGAGGGTTGAAAAAGAGAAAGCGCAAGAATCGGTTCCCCCTGAATCCCATGAGGATGTGATTGAAACGAGTGAGGACGAATACGAACCGCCTCCTCTTTTCGCCGCAACACCCAATAGACCTCTTCAGTACTGAAACCTAACAAGCTCCTTGTAAAAAGGAGCTTATGTGAAAATTTGAGTCAAGGACTAGGGTAGTTTCTCAAAAGGGTCCGGAGGAAGCGCTGGGAATGGGTTTGCCTCCTCGACTTGACCTTCTTCCATAGGCGGAAGCCCCCCGGGCTCGGGCAGACCATCGGGCGGAGGCAAATCACCGGGTGGAGCGAGATCAGGAAGTTCTCCCGGCAGCGATCCCGGAAGGGGAGCAAAAGGAGAAGGGCCTGATTCGATCGGATTGGATTCAAGGGGTGGAGGCAGGGAGGGAATCCCCGGATCCACAGGAGGAAGACCGTCCGGGGGAGGGAGAGCAGGAAAAGGGGTGTCACCTCCAGGAATTGGAGGAATCCCGGAGGGTTCGGGAAAACCGGTTGCGGGAAAGGGTTCGGGCAAGGAAGAGGGTGTGGATTCATCACTCGGCAAGATCTGGCGATCGAACCCAAGTTGAGGCAGGATGTTTTTACCTTCTTTTGCCTTTGGCATGGTAAGCACCGTAGATGGAGAGGCTTCCAGATCCTCGATTTTGACGTCACGCTCCCACCAGTCCTTGAACTCCATTGTGCCATTTTCCTTGTACTCTTGCACCGCACCCCATCTGGCTCCTCCTAATTTCGGAATCAGCAACCTTCTTTCATGGTCATATTGATGGCGGGCAACCCATGCTTTTTCAATCTTGGAAACTGGCTTTCGAGTCAATGCAGGAGAGATGGACCTGTATTCATATGCGGAATAATTGCTTTCGCAGGACGCGAGCAAAAGAAGACCAAGGAGTAAGCAAACCGGAATTTTCATCGGACGATTGTCGGTACGTACAAAGTTGTTTTTTATCATTTCTCTCCCTCCACCGTATCAAGTCTTTTCAGCTTATAGTCGGATCCCATGCTGTAGCAAACGATTTCTCCGGTTAGCAGGTTGCATCGGTAAATCCATCTTTCATTGGCATCGCACAAAAACTGGTATTTGTTCTCGGGAGCTTTCGGTTCCGCGTCCATCAGGGTTTGCTGAAAAAGCAATTTGAGCCTGTCATAATCAACTTTTTCGGGTTTCGGTATTGTTTTTGAAAATTCAGCGGCGAATTTTTTCAGGTTCTCCTCCAACACGGAGTCCAACTCCGCCCGATCCAAAGATCCCGGAGAATGAATAGGATCTACGGGGAGGGAGGGTAAGGGTTCGACAACTGAAGTCAGGTTCGAGTCGTCACTGAAATTGGAATCGACTGGTTTCATTGCGACGTCTTCGATTGAACAACCAAAAATGCAAAAAACGATCAATGCGATCGTGCTAATCGCCTCAAAGTTGACCCTTCCGGTCTTTTTCAACTCAGTCATCATACCATCCATAATCGGCAATCTTATCTAATTCGTCAACATTGACCATGAGGTTTTCTTCTTTATGCCTTGAATCCTTGGATTCATAGGATAACCATCAATTGATGAGCGAATTGATCAAGTGGGGAATATTGGGCACGGGCAGGATCTCAAGAGCCTTTGCGGAAGGATTGAAATCCGTCTCAAACGGCGTTCTTCATGGGGTCGCGTCCCGAGACTACAATCGATCCAAAGCCTACGCAGACGAATGGAACGTGCCGTTGGCGTTCGAGAATTACCTGCAAATGGCGGAATCGGAAGCAATCGATGCCGTCTACGTCGCGACGCCCCATACCCAGCATGCGGAAAACTCCATTCTTTGCCTGAAGCATGGAAAAGCCGTGCTATGTGAAAAACCTTTTGCCGTGAACCATGGACAAGTTTCGGAAATGGTTGCCCAAGCAAGCAAAAGCAATGTTTTACTGATGGAAGGAATGTGGTCGAGATTCCCTCCCTTGATGAAAGAATTACGCAAAGCTCTCTCCTCTGGTGAAATCGGCGAGGTCAGAACCCTCCATGCCGACTTTGGGTTCAAACCCAAAACCAGAGAACCGGAAGGTCGTCTTCTCAACCCTGAACTTGCCGGGGGGTCCCTTCTTGACGTAGGGATTTACCCCCTTTCGCTCGCATCCATGATCATGGGAAAACCCAAGTCCTTTGTTTCCGATTGGAATCGAGGTTCCACCGGCGTAGACGAACAAGCTTCCTGCATACTCAAGTATGATAATGGTAGCATGGCCTTGCTCCATTCCTCCTTGGAGTCAGAAACCCGACAGGAAGCCTTTATCTCCGGCACGGAGGGCAATATTCGAATTC
>JAURNO010000068.1 GCA_030830145.1 Verrucomicrobiota bacterium | reverse complement strand
CCGATCTCATGCTCATTGGAACGCGTTTCCGCAAGCCTACCGCCGAGCAGGCCAAGCATGTCACTGAATTTCTCAACGCAGGTAAGCCAGTTATTGGAATCCGTACCTCCACTCATGCTTTCAACGGTAAGGGTTCGTTTGGAGGAAAGATTTCTTACGGGGCATTTGGTCCTTTGGTCATGGGCGAAGGATGGGTAAATCATCACGGCAGGCACAAGGTCGAGGGGGCCCGTGGAGTCATTGAAGCCACAAACGCCAAGCACCCGATCCTCAACGGGGTCAAGGATGTCTTTGGACCTTCCGATGTTTATGGAATTCGTCGTCTTACCAACAAAGATACAATACTTCTTCGGGGTGCGGTAACCGAAACCCTTGATCCAAAATCCAAAAACCTCGAAGGCAAGAAGAACGATCCCATGCAACCCTTGGCATGGTTGCATCCATACGAGGCTCCCAACGGCAAGAGCGGCACGACTTTTTGCACCACCATGGGTGCATCGGTTGATCTTGTCAGTGAGGATTTGAGACGCTTGGTGGTCAATGCTTGCTACCACCTGAACGGGCTTGATGTCCCGAAAAGAGCCGATGTCGGCTATGTCGACCCCTTCTACCCTTCCTTTTACGGCTTTATTCGGGACAAAAACTTTTGGCCTGGTCAGGATATGCAACCGGCTGATTACGGGCTTGGGAAGTCACCGAATGCACCAGAACCGCAGGGTTCGCCCAAGTGGCCTTGGCGCGATAGCCCGAAAGACTGAAGATATTCTTTTGGCTTTTCCTGCCCGATCATCGGGCGATAAGATTAGTTGAATATATTTGCGACTTTTCTGATTGCATATCCGGCGACAAAGGCAATGAGTGAAAGAGAAAAGAAGAATATAAGCCATTTTAGGTAATTTCCTTCGGGTAAGCCCGACGCAAAGGGACTGCACCCCAAGTTTTTGGATTTGTCTTCTTCCTGGACGAATCGCGTTCTGCTTTTTTCCTCGAGATCGTGGGTTTTCTCAGCTTTCCTTCTTCTCTTTGGTCTTTCTATTGGAGGCTGTACGGATGGTATTTTTACGGTGACGTCCGGCCTTGATCCGTACCCACCTTCGTTTGGGTGCGACCTCATTTTTTCGGGTATGAACTCACCGAAGGTCACCCTTTGATGTAGAGCGTTAAACCCAAGTAGCTCGACCTCAATTTCAAAAGTGTCTCCTTGCTTAAGAGGAAGCACCGGTTTGTGATCTTCTTTCCAATTGCTGTCGGGATGTATGAGTATGGCGACTTCATGCTCTTTTTCGCCAAGGAGGGCGAGGATGGTTTGCCCATCCACATAGCTTTTTTCGTATCGGCTCGAAAAGGTTCGCTCGTTCGAGACAAAGGTAGCCCGAAGAGTCATCGTTTTTTTCAGGAAGGACGAAAGCATCTCGTTACCTTCTTCTGAAGCGTATTTACGGACCGCGAGATCGGTCAGGGTTGAAATTAGTTGCTCATTCATGCCGGATACTGCCGGTTGTAATTTGGTGGGGTTTGATGTCTGTGTGATTTTTTGTATGCTAGTTTTCCATGGCTTCGTTTCGGAGACTTTTTATTCCAAAGAAAGTCCTGCCTTGGTGAGTTGTTCCTTGGCTTGGGTGACGCTTATGCGCCCACTGGGCAAGGGGAAGCCCAAGCTGTCTCCATTGGGGGTAAAGCCATTTCCGTCCAAGTCCACGAAGATGGGGTTGTTGTAGGCACAGGGCTTGGCCGCAGATTGTGCGCTCGTTCCAAAGCCGGTCTTCAAGTCGAAGTTTTCACCGTAAGCCACCACGATCAAGTGAGCGTCTGCGGTGAGGGCAACGGGGATTGTTTGGCCAAATTTCAAAACTTCGTCCGAGAACAACTTGGGGTGAGACTTGCGGGTGAAATTCAAGCTTTCTACCTGCCTGCCATTGACCAGTATTTGGATGCGGTCGATGTCAATCCAGGAGGAGCACTGAACACGGATCTTCAGGTCAATCGTTCCATTTGCCCTAGCCAGACCGCCAGCTTGTATCCCATCCGCCGTTTCGACCTCGAGGTAAGGGCCGGAACTCAAAATCATTTGCCCGGCCTTGGATCGTCGGCTTATTTCAGCCCAGTCGATCTTGGCCGGATCGTCGGTGGAAGAACGGACGTAAGTGCGCCATCCGCCAACACCGTTTCCGTGCACGGCGTGCGCGTCGGATACGGCGATTCCCCAAGTTTTCATTCCGTGGTTAAGCATCTGCAGCCAGACGAATTCACGAACGATCGTAACCTGTTCTCGGCTCGCTCTTCGGGTGATCCGATAAGGTGCTTGCGAGAGGATCGTGGCGGGCCGGTAGTTTTCAGTCTCTATGGCGTCGATGAGCGACAGAATACCATGGTACCCCCCGTCCGGTTTTCCGTCCTTATTCCGGTCGACGAAATTTTCAATCATGTCGGGATGATTGATGTGTATCCATCCCGTCGGATGATGCCCCGAATGATTCTTAAGGTTGAGGGCATTGATTCTCGGGTCCTTTACCCACTGAGGGGCTCCATTGTCCTGATGATAGGGGTTGGGCGTTAGGGGAAAAGCATTGAGGTGGGCTCCGGAACCAGTGAGTTCCATTCCGGGGATTGTTGATATTTCGCCTTTTAACCCAAGTCTCTCGATGTAGGGTGTCCAGTCCATGATCCGGTTGTGTTCCGTAGTGGGTGCGAATTCGATATGCTCGGCAGCCAAGTTGATCAACCGGTCCGCGGTTGCGCACACATTATCTCCGCTAGGTGTAGAGTGATTATGGAAGTCGGTGCTTACCCAACCGGGGGTTTTTACGGTACGTTTGAGCGTTGCGTCGAATTCGACGTATTTGCCCTTTGGTACCACAATTGTTTTATCGATATGGTCATGTTCGATTCCCCGGGTGACGATCAGCTTGTACTTGCCCGGATCAAGAGCCACGGAAAACTCTCCTTTTTCGGAATGGTACTGGTCCTTGCATCCGTGCGCCCGATCACCCGGGCCAAGCTTGGGGTTGGGGGTCCCTTCCAATCCAATGAACTGGACTTTGCAGGGAGTTGTCGAGCCGTCTTCTTGCTTGACTGAAAAGCGAACACCCGACTGCACATCCATGGAGATGCTTTTTTCAACGGATTGACCGTCTTTGATCTCAAGGGAAAGCTCTTCTCCTTCCCGTCCGATATCTTTGATAGACAATTTCCAAGAGCCCTCCGGAAGCAGTAGTTCGAGCTTGCCGTTTTCGTCCGGATATCCGCGTATAGTCGAGTCTTTCAATTGGAAGTCGACCGAAGCGGTCGTTACGGGTTTCTTGTCAATGCCTGTGATACTTAATTTCAATCGTCCTGTCTTTCCGAGTTTTGCCGCCACCAGGCCGAGGGCATGAGCCGGAGATTCTCCAACTGCAACAAAACGTTTGATTTTGATTTCATCTCCTGGGTTCAAACTGGTGTTTCTCGGAAGTACTTTACCGTTTTCACCGGGAAGCCATGCGTAGGCATATCCCGCTTTGTCCGATGGGTCGACGGAGTCCGCCCACTCGATTGACCCGAACCTTCCCGAGGAATTGAAGCGTGTCCATCGGTCGGTGATCGGACCCGAGGCGGGTTTGGAGCCTTCGTTGCGGAGCACGGTATCGATCGTTATGCCTGCCTCGTTTTCCTTGATGTGATAAAGATGCCGCTTGAACAAAGACCCCGAAAGAGCGGAGGATACCACGACCTCCACACCGTTCCCGTCTGGGCTAGGGCGGACATAGGAAACTCTCCCCTGTTGGCGGGAAGGAGAAAAGATCGTGAGTTGATCGTTTTTGCTTCCCCGTAAGCAGAGATCGTAGAGGCATCCGGGGGTAACTCCGTCCACCCCCCAAAAGGCACCCATGTTCGCCTTGCGGTTGTCAGCCGAACCACCGATGACGCATTCTATTACCTTGTTTCTGATCAAAAAGTCTCCGATGATCCCATCTGCTTCTTTTCCTTCAGGCAAAAGATTTACATTGTCCTTGTAGATTTCGAAGACTTCGACCTTGGCGAGTAGAGATGCAGTCAAGAAGAGAAAGGTAAGTATTGGAAGGGATTTCATGGGCTTTGTATGTTGATAATAAAGCCATACTTTGAGAAAATGGCTGAAGGTGTGCAACCCCCGTTGCCATCTTTTCGGTAAAAGATAATGATGATTTAGGCTGACCGATTATCTCTCCCGTGCTAATTCAAACCCATGAGCAACACAACCGAAGTAACTCTTATACGTCATGGAGAAACGGAGTGGAACTTATCCGGTCGCTGGCAAGGGCATGCGGATTCTCCTCTCAGCGAGCGAGGCGTGGCCCAAGCCGAGGCTCTGGGGAGAAGAATGAGACCCAGTGACTTTGATTGTTTTTACTCCAGTGACTTGGAGCGTGCCATGCATACTTCACGCCTTGCCGGCGGACCTTCCGGGTGGGAAGCCATTCCCCGTGAAGAGTTGCGAGAGAGGGATCTGGGAGTGTTGGAAGGCTTGACCACCGAAGATATGATTGAGCGCGAACCCGAAGTTTACCGGTCTTTCCGCAACGACGGGCCTGAATACGTTCCTCCGGGAGGGGAGAGCTTCAAGCAGTTTTACGAACGTTGCGCCAACGCCGTGGAGCAAATTTCGTCGGCTCATGAGGGATCAAAAATAGGTGTTGTTGCTCATGGTGGCGTGCTTGGGGCGTTTTTTCGTTATGCGATGAATATCCCTCTTGAGGCTGAGCGTAACTTCGTCTTGCTTAATTGTTCCTTGAACCGATTCGAAAAAAAGGAAACGGGTTGGTCCCTTTTGAGCTGGGGAGACGTTGCTCATCTGGAGGGAATGGATTCCCTTGATGATGCCTGATCAGGGAGCGAGTTAACGATGGACAGGAAAGTTTTGCAGCTCCAATGCGAAAAATGCGGTGCTGTAATTCCTTATGACGGGATTAGTCTGCCCGGGAGGACCTGCCCGCATTGTGGAGCCGATAGACCCCATACCCTGAAGGGTATCCGTTGTTGCCTTTCCTCGATGTTAAATTCTTCGTCAGCTTGATTTTCTTCCCAATCTCAGCTCTTCGCGGCAAAACTTCAAGCTGCGTTCGAGTTCCGCCAACTGATAGTCCTGCTGCGCTTTTTTTCGATCGACTCCAGGCGGGGGCGAGAAGGATTTGAGCTCCCTGCCTTTTCGGGAAAGGAGAACGAAGCGGGAAAAATCTTCAGCTCGAATCGTCGAATAAGGAGACCAAAACTGACTTTGGAGGTAGGGGAATTCTTTGGAAAATCCGGAAATGGTTTCGATTTGCACGGGCACGTTCGGGCATTTTTCCTTCCATTCGGCAAAGATGGTATTCAGGTCAACACATCCCTCTCCCATGGCCGTCCATTGGACTCGGGCTCCGTTTTCACTCGGCCATACCATCGAGTCGCGAATGCCGCTGCAAACGGTGTAGGGCGCCAGGTTACGAAAGGTATCGACAGGATCTTCGAGAGTCCATGTCGCGTTCCCGGTATCAAGGGTGGCACCAACGAAATCGGGGCCCGCCCGCTCGATCAAGTCGGCAAGTTCCCTGCTATGCATGTCTCCGGCATGGTTTTCCACTGCAATCTTTACCCCCGCATCAAGAGCTTCGTTGCGAACTTTTTTCAACGTGGTAATGGTGCTTTTGATGTGGAACTCGATTCCTTTTTCCCCTAATCGGTCCTTGCTCGACCCGAGGTAGCAACGAGCAACGGATGAGCCAATCTCCTTGGCCACCCGAATCAGCAAACGTAGATGCTCCTCCGCGCTTCCATGCTTGTCGTTGAACTTGGCCGCCGTAGGGCATATCCCTCCGGTGCCGGCGTGAAGCTTAATCCCTTGCCTGTTTGATTCTTCGCGGATTTCACGGAGGTAGCCTTTGTCGTGAGATTCATACACGTCGAGATCGGAAAAGAGAAGGGTGTCGACCTTTTGCTTGCCCGCGTACTCAATGAGCTTCTCGGCTTTCCAACCAAGGGCCCGAATCGAGAAGTTGTCAAAACCCAATGGGGGAGCGATTCCGCTTTTGGTTCTACCCGACAAGGTAAGTGTTTGGGAGCCCAAAGCGGCTCCCATAAAAGCAGTCTGGCCACAGAAGAGACGTCTGGAAATAGTTTTTTGGTGCGTGTTCATGTTGTTGATGGGTAGGAAAGTTTACCAATCGATCAAGGCTGAAAAGAAAAAGTTCGAAAAAGTTTTCGAGAGGACCGCTGCGTGGAAAATTATTCTCCGTGATCTCGCGTCGAGGTAATAAAAGTCTTATTCTTGTCGTCAAGAACGACATTGCCGGATGAAGCCCAGACGGGATGAGCCTCGTAGTTAACGGAATCCTCGATGATTTGAGCGAATTCGATCGAGGCCCATGGAATGGCTCGTTCGGAGACTGGTTCGGTGTGCAGTCCGTTTGTTTTGTTCAGTCTTTCGCCGGAAATGGCTCCGCTGGAACTGATTTTTCTAAAATGGAAAGAACGACCGAGCAAAATCAGGCAGTTGTGGTTCTCTGCAATCACCCGTCCGATGTATACATGTTTGTACTGACCCTCGAAGAAGCGTCGCATTCGAACTCTAACGTACTTGTGGGAGAAGGAATAAGGTTCCATAAGCTTGAGACTACTATTTCGCTTTTCGATATTCTGCAAATAAACTTTGAAAAAAAGAGTGATGGAATTGGCGAAAATGATGAATTTGGATTATAGTTGGGTGTATGAAGAAAGAAAGGGAGGAACCAGTACAAGAGTATAAGTTTCATTACCACTTCGGAGACGCCGTCGGATCTTCGGACAAATACTTCATGGCTCATGACTTGGAAGAAGCCAAGGAGATGTTCGAATATTCCTGCGAGAAGCGTACCTTGCAGCCCGAAGTGACTAAGGTCGAACAGTGGAATCGATGGAACTCCACCTGGGAGGTGATTGACCTCGATGCTGCCGACCCGAGCCGTAATTGACTTAATACTCGCTATAAATCAAGTTTGCTTTGGATAGATTGTATCCGCCTGTGTGGCTGTAGCCCCACAGTTTTTCGTCACAGGTGACGCATCCATCCAAGCATGCTATGTTACCATTTATTTTTTCGATGTGAGGCTCTAAGCAGTAGTGTCCGGTAAAAACAGGCTTTTCGTCTGTTGGATAGGGTTCAATTTGTCGTATGTCCTCAGCCTTCGGAAACTCCTCGATAGCGTTTCCGTACATGGGGGAAAAAAGAGCTTTGGAAAAGGGTTTCCCTTTTAAGTTCTCCCACCACCTGAGTCGTCCTTTGTTTCGGACTTTCTTAAAACGATCGCAAAGAGTCGAATGAATCGGTAAATCGGCTTTTACTCCCTTGAGGATAAGGTCGACAGCCTTTCTTTCGGGGGAAGTTTTGTCGCAGGTTCTCTGGATGAATTCGTCCTTCGTAAGTTGAGATTCAGAAAGAAAAGAAATTGAAGAGAAATGCCATG
>JAURNO010000067.1 GCA_030830145.1 Verrucomicrobiota bacterium | reverse complement strand
GAGGAGCTCCCACTATACCCGAGACTCATATTCGTTTAGGGAAAATCTACAGAACTCTCGGTGCTCATCGGATGGCTCTAAATAAGTTTTACAATGCCATTAATGCAACCCTCACTCTGCCACGCAATGAAGCCTTCGAGTTAGCTGAGAAGCAAAAAGGCAAGCGCATGGAAACCCGTTCCGATGCCGAGTCCAATCAGGCGATGTTCGAGATCGCGGAAACTTTTATGGATGCGGAAGATTATGACAACGCAACCAAGTTTTTCAGTCGACTTTTCAAACTCGAACAATTGGAAGACACGGACCGGGGATTTGTTCAATTCAAGCAGGGTTTAGCTCATTATCGTCGGGCCAGAGAAACTCTACGCAAGTTGGAGAAAGCGAATCGACTTCCACCCGAACAAAAAACGGACATTGAGTTGGAGTTCGACAAAACGCCTCGAGCCGATTTTGCGAAAGTCAAGGAAGTCCTCCGGTCTTATGGAACCTTGTATCCACAAAGCCCTTATGTACCTGAAGCCCACTATCTGCTTGCCTTGACTTATGAGCAACTCGGTCAGGACGAAGAGTCCGTGAAGGAGCTTCTTCTTTTGCTCAAGGAATCCGCTTTCAATCCCGAGATGATCTTGAATTTGGAGCAAGGTCGTTCCATCCGGGACAGGGATGAACTTACAATCAGACAATTGAAAGGCGTTTGGAACTTTTGGAAAAAGAAAACCGGTAATTATCTTGCCAATAAATTTTTCGAAGACAGTGAATACTTCAATGCATACAGAATCTACTCTGCCTTGAGGGAAATTGACTCTTCACCTGCTTGGCAAGTGCCCGTTCTTTACCAGATTGCTCTTTGCGAAGAAAAATTGGGTAATTATGTACAAGCCATGGAAACTTATTCTTCCATTGAGGAATACGTCAGTTCGGACGAAGCTCGTGAGGGCATGGCCAACAATAAGTACCTGAATTTTGTTTTTGGTATGGCCAAATGGAGAAGAGAGCAACTTGATGACACGCGAGCCATAAGGCAGGCAGTTAATCGTTATGGGATCTACTCCCGTGCACCCAATGCCCAAGTCGAATAATCCTTTCGAATTACCTGCTATATTTTATCCCAAGCCGTGAGTAGGGATGGAACCTAGAGATGTTATCAAAGACCACCTTCTCCTTTGCGAGCAAGTGCACGCCCTTCTCCTTGAGGAAAATACTTGGCTGAAGACCGAAAAGCGCGCTCCTGAAATGGATTTGATCGAGCGAAAGCAAAAAATTCTTCCGCAACTTGATGAGTCACTGGCCAACCTTAAAAAGTTAAAGCCGGAATATTTTTCGCCTTTCGATGACTCAAAAAAATTAGTGAACGAATCTCACTCGAAACTCTTGCAAGTTTTCTACCTAGATCGAGAAAATGAAGAATTGCTTCTGAAGCTTACTCAATCCTCGGAACGACAGACCTTCAATCGCTTTACCTCTCCACCGCAGGAATGCGGAGGAAGCCAGGAGACATTGCCGGATCTTGAGAGCGGGATTGACGAAGAAGAGGGACTGCCCGAGGGTAGGAGTTGATTCGCCTCTGCAGTTTTTCACTCTTTTGATGCATCGGTTTTTGACGGACTTGGGTTTCGGTCTTTGCCTGATTCGTAGATCGTCCTAAAGAACTCAGTTCCATCAGTTCTATAATAGATCCACAGTCCTTCTTTATTCCCGTTGAGATAGGAACCTTCCTCCCGTTTGTTTCCATTTTCATATCTTTCTATGATGAATTTTTTTTGGGAAGAACCCTCGGGGTTTCTCGTCTTTATCTCGTCACTGGTTTGCTCGGTAGTTGAAGGGGTTGAAGTTAGCTCTTTGCCTGATTCGTAGATCGTCCTGAAGAACTCCGTTCCATCAGTTGCGTAATAGATCCATACTCCTTCTTTTTTCCCATTGAGGTATGACCCTTCTTCCCGTTTGTTTCCATTCTCGTATCTTTCTACGATGAATTTCTTATCGATCGAAGGCTCGTCTTTACTGATCTTTCTCTCAATGAACGGTTTTTCGTTTGGCAATAGGCTTCGGTTTAGATCTTCGCCCGATTCGTAGGACGTTCTAAAGAACTCGGTTCCATCGGTTCTGTAATAGATCCATAGTCCCTCTTTTTTTCCGTTTAAATAAGACCCTTCCCCTCGTTTGTTTCCATTTCCGTATCTTTCTACAACGAATTCCATGCTCGAAAGAGAGGGGGGGGGGGCAGCGTTTCGCTCTTTTCCCGATTCTTGTGCCTGTGGGCGATTCAATTCAATGCCCGATTCATAGGACGTTCTGAAAAACTCAGTTCCATCGGTCTTGTAATAAATCCACAGTCCTTCTTTTTTCCCATCAAGGTAGGACCCTTCTTCTCGTTTGTTTCCATTTTCGTATCTTTCAATAATCAACTCCATTTTCGAAAGACTCTCTTCGCTCTGCTTATTCGTCTCTTCGTAAAAAACAAGAACACCAATGCCATTCACTACTTTTGTCGAAGGGCAAAGATCGCCGCTCGGTTTCCAACCCGTTGCGTTCAATATTTTCCCCGAAATGAAAGTTTGAATTGAGCTTTTGTTTCCGTTTTCGTACCACATTGTACAAATGCCATCCAGTTTTCCCTGATTGAAGTTCTCTTCCTTAATACGCCTTAGGCTTTGGCTCCAATAAGAAAAGGTCCCATGTTTTTTTCCTTCCCTGTATTTACCCTGGAAGAGCTTGTCTCCGTTTTTTCTCCAACTCAGAATCGGCCCATCCGCTTTACCATTGGAAAAGCGTCGGAGATTTCGGAGTGTCCCGTTGTCGTCCCACTGACCGTACCAGCCAGTAAAAGGTTCTTCCTCAAAGAGTAAGTATTGAAGCCCGGACTTTTGTTTGAATTCATCGAACGGAAAAGTTTTATTTGAGTGCAACTGCCATTCACCCTTTATGCAATCCCTCAAGACTTGAGCCAAGGCTCCTCGGTCATCAATATCGAAGTCTACGCTTTGCTGGTCTTGACCACCTAGATCAGTAAGCAAAAGGAAAAAGGTTGATAGGATAATCCTTACCATTCGCAAAGCACAATTCCAGTCCTTGAAATAGTCAACCACGGAGCAAAGGAACAAGTTGCTGATACGCAACGCAGATACATGCATTTTTTGGGCGACAAGGGGTCGGCACTCGTGGGTCTCCTAAAAAGTGATAACTTAAAGCAAGAGTTGGGTTGATAGCGTGGACCTATTTGGTGGATGTTGCACTCTGTGCTCTGATCTTTCTTGTTTGATCTCCGAAATTAGGAAAACCGTTTTGTAATTATTAAAATGGCGGAAGGAGAGGGATTCGAACCCCCGGAGCCGTTTCCGGCTCAGCGGTTTTCAAGACCGCCGCATT
>JAURNO010000066.1 GCA_030830145.1 Verrucomicrobiota bacterium | reverse complement strand
CTTTATGACACCAATTAACAGATCGTTTCCTCTTTTTTGTTCTTTGTCCCGTCGGTTTTCGTTTTCTCTTGCCCAAGTGAGGGCGGCTTGAGGATGAACGCTTGCCCACCCACTAAGCATGGCCTCAGAAACCAAATCTTGCTCAAGAAAAGGATCTCTGGTCTTGGACCATTCCAGGGCGGCAATCGGATCATGCTTGGCCCATGCGTAGGTGAAATAATTCAGAAACAACATGGCGTCGATCCCTTTCCAATCCTTCTTTTCGTATGCCTCAATCATTGCTGATATGGTCTCGTCGTCCAAGTCTTGGCACAGTTCAACAAAAGCTGACATTTGCTCAAGGGGGTCGCTCGAGCCTACTTTCCGCAATAAATCTTCTCTTGATTGTTTTCGAGTTTTGGTTGGAGAGATTTCACCTCCTGTGGCAGTCGAAGGAGAAGTCTCCCGATTCGATTCAAGATTCGTTTTGTTTTCGGATGCCTGATGTTGAGACGGATTGGGTTTCCTGAGATCAACGGGTTGAACCTGAGAAATTTCTTGATGATGTTTTGCCGTTCTGTGTTTGAGTCCAGTCCAATAGCTTGCCAAACCAACCCCAACCAAGAGAAAAAGAAGCAGGAACTTGTTCATTTCTTGTTTCGAAGAATAGTAGCCGGTTTTTTCATGCAACCTAAAAAGCTTGATCCATCTCGATGTATTTTACTTCCGGGAGTGCTTTGAGCCTAGGGACATTGCCTGCAGGGAATTTGGCAACGAAGCCATTTATGATTTCAAGCATATCCGGGGAGGATGCACCCAATTCTTTACAATGTCGCTTGGCGATTGCTCGAAGAGTTTCTCCCTGCTTGGTTTTCCCCTTTGTGAAAATGTCCTTCTTGTAGACGACGATGTAAGTCACCATGGTCGCGACTTTTGTCGCTGGATTGGCTTTGGCTTGAAAAATGAGTTTGGCACCCGCTACTTTCTTGGGAAGTTCCTTTGGGTCGGAAAGGAAAGCATAAGATTCGGGTTTCCCATTGGACCAATTCCAGGTTTTTCCCAGCACGTAATGCCGGACGGGCAGTTTCGGAGCTTTTACTTTTACCGAGTCCTTGACTTGACTGATGACCTGGATGGCCGGACCCGGGCTTCGCTCGAGTTTCGAAACAGCCAACAGATGAGTTGGCGTTTGGTAAACCTGGTCGATGCGGATTTTCCATCCCCCATCGGGTACCCCCAGCTGAACGGAAACCGTCGAGTCCTGGGCGTGAACCCAATTGCCAGCCAAGCTAAGGCAGGCAAAGATCTTCAATATATTTTTCATCCAATTTATTTGAGCAGTTTGACCATAGCCTCACCCATGGCGACACCTACGTCCATATAGGTTTGGGCGTTCCCGTCATAATGGCTGTTGGAGGCACCGCCCTGACTGAGCGGATGGGTGTAAACGGTGGACACGTTACCTTTGAATTCGGGGTAGTTGCCAGTCGTCCCGTCCACGGCGAGCTGGGCATCGAGTATCAGCTTGTCGTTGCTCGGCTGAGCATTCTTGGCAGTTTGCCCGAGCGTTGCCACGACGAACTTGGCCTTTGGCGCCTTGAACTCCTGACGCAAGGTCTTGATCAGACGGACGAGGTTTTTCTCGTACCGTACGGCATGCGCTTCGACGTAACGGTCCTTGTCACCCTGCCACCAGGCAAAGCCCTCGATCTCATAGCCCCGTCCTTCCCAGTGTGGAAATTCCTTGTCGAAGTTCTTCAGTACCTCATGAGCGGCTCCAAAGCAGTCGTCGTACTGCTTGCCGGCATACCAATTGATGGGTTCGGGTTTTGTCCCTTTGTCCCAGGAGAGGGGAGACTCCTTGTAGCCCGCGTAGATCTTTCCACCGTATTCGAAGCGCTTGCTTCCGGGGGTAAGAAAGTCCCAAGAGAGCGAGCGGTTGCCCTGCGAGGTCTTGAGGATGAGAACCGGGTCGTCAACATGGTTGCCAACGGCATGGCCAAAGCCGATTTCAGGTCCTTTCCGTCCTCGGGCGCCTCCGAGAGGTCGGTTCCCCGTTGCCGTCACCACGCCCCTGTACCAGACGTCTTGGCGAGCCTTCCATTGCCTGTTCTCATCAATCAGGTAGGGATACATGCCTTTGAATTTCACTAGGGTCGAGAGAGCCCCAGGCACATCGAGACGGACGATCCAGCCCAAGCCATTGGCCTGCTTGGTGAAGTAAGTGATCTTGAAGGGTACCTTCTTGCCTCCTTCGAGCTTGATTTCCGTACGAACCGCATCCTCTCCGACTTCCTGTCGGTGAACTTCCTTCCCGTCGACTTCCATGACGTTGTAGGTCGAGCCTCCATATCCCGGCCGAAACTCGTACATTCCGGACTCTTTGACCTCTACGAATCCGCGGGTCACTTGGGTGCCACCACCGAGATAGGGGGTGGGGCGGACGCCGCCGAAGGACTCAAGCTTCAAGGTCTTGGTCGGTTCCATGGTGTCGTAGTCTGCTTGAGGATCGTAGTCCCCCTTGTAGACCGATACCACCGGGTCGATGAATTGGTTGCCCCAGCGACTGCTTCCCCCGTCCACTTTGCCGGCACCAACCATATTGGACTGACCGGAAAGAATGAAGACCTTGACGGGCTTGCCGGATGCAACCGATTCGAATCCAAAGAAGAACCCCAGGAGGGTTATCCAAGTTGTGAAGCGGTAGGTGAAAGGAATCGCCATGAACTAAGTCCTTCGTCGATTATATCTAAGCTCCCGACTCCTTTGATTTCCCGATTAGCGCCTTGATCCGATCTACGAACTGTTGGTCCCCCTCGATCGTGATCTTGAGAGAGGAGAATTCCTCGGAGAACTTTACCCGTACTTCTTGAATTCCGTTTTCAAAGGCGCGCTTGATGGTTTTCAACTCATTGGACGAGGAACTGGATCGACTCAAGGAGGTCATGGTCTTGCCTAGTTCTTCCTCAAGAAGGTAAAATTCGGTTTCCCGAAAAGCGGCATAAGTTCTTGTTTCGGCGATCAACTGAAGGCGGTTCAAAGACAGGCTGTCGCCGGTGATTTCATGCACTTTTGCGATCGCCTTCTCGACAAAACCCTTTGTTCCCTTGATGCGGAAGTCGGCCGTTTCCGGAGTCGCTGCGGAAAGAAAGACCGCCGTATTGCTTCCTGAGCCGGATACCCTGACCGTTTCTTTGCCATTGGCCTTCAAGTAGCTCCTGCTCCCTCCACTGCCTCCGGTTGGGATCTTCTCTTTGATTTTTTCCATGTCTCCGGGAGAAACTGAGACGACACCCGTCACCGCCTCCACTTGGATGATTCCATCCACCGGATTGGGATCACGGGTGCAGGACATACCGAGAGCCATGGCGAACGCCACGATCCAAGCAATGAAGGTTCCGACTTTTGCCGATTCGAGTTCTTTCATCAGACCGCCTGAAAAACCAAGGTCAGCACCCTTACCGTTACTTGAGCAGCTTAACCATGGCCTTCCCCATGGCCAATCCGACATTCATGTAGGTCTTTGCATTTCCACCATAGTGAGCGTTGGAAG
>JAURNO010000007.1 GCA_030830145.1 Verrucomicrobiota bacterium | reverse complement strand
GTGGCAAAGTAGCGGTAGGCAACGTCGATGGTAATACCTTGTTCCCTTTCGGCCCTCAGACCGTCCGTAAGCAAGGCTAAGTTAACATGCTCGTCGCCTCTTTTCTTGCTACTTCTTTCAATGGCTTCAAGTTGATCCTCGAAGATTGCCTTGGTGTCGTGAAAGAGTCTTCCGATTAAGGTGCTTTTGCCATCATCCACGCTTCCTGCAGTAGTGAAGCGGAGGAGGTCCATGTCCAGGTAGTTGTTTTCTTCAGTCATTGGGAATATTTGGGAATGATTAGAAGTATCCTTGTTTTTTTCGATCTTCCATGGCCGCTTCCGAGCGACGGTCATCGGCCCGCGACCCTCTTTCGGTGACCCGTGATGCGGCGACTTCCGTTATCACCTCGTCCAAGGTTGACGCAGTGGACCGAACTGCGCCGGTGCAGGTCGCATCACCTATTGTGCGAAACCGCACTGTTTCCTTAGTTGGGGTTTCGTTTTCCCGAGGAATGACGAATTCGGAAAGAGCCAAGAGGCTGCCGTTTCTCTCCACAATTTCTCTTTCATGGGCAAAGTAAAGACTCGGTAGTTCGATCTTTTCGATTTTTGCATACTGCCAAACATCCATTTCAGTCCAATTGCTCAATGGGAATACTCTGAAGTTTTCGCCTGGTGACTTTCGTCCGTTGAACAAATTCCAAAGCTCAGGCCTCTGGTTTTTGGGGTCCCATTGACCAAAGGCGTCACGATGAGAAAAAAAACGTTCTTTGGCTCGGGCTTTTTCCTCGTCCCTTCGCCCACCCCCGAGGCAAGCATCGAAAGATTCTCCGTCTATAGTCTCAAGCAGGGTCACGGATTGAAGGGCATTACGACTGGCGTCTGGTCCGGTTTCTTCCACAGCCGTACCTCGATCGATCGAATCCTGGACTCGTCCGACGATCAGTTCGACACCAAGTTTTTCGACGAAACCGTCACGGAAGTCGATCGTCTCGACAAAATTGTGACCTGTGTCTACATGGACGAAAGGAAAAGGAATCTTGGCTGGAGCAAAGGCCTTTTGAGCAAGGTGGGCCATGACTATGGAGTCTTTTCCCCCTGAGAAAAGCAAGCCAGGTCGTTCGAATTGAGCGGCTGTTTCACGTAATATGAAAATAGCTTCTGCTTCCAGTTGATCGAGGTGCGTCAGGTTGTAGTTTCTCATTCAGTTGAAAATCGAGGGGTGTTTTACAATTGAGTATCAGGATTGGATTTCTTTCAGTACCGATTGAAGGAGGACCTCAGCTGATTCATTGATCGAAGTTGCTTCCGTATCGATTGTCAGCCAGGGGTCCTTCGGTTGCTCGAAAGAAGAGTCTTTCCCGGTGAAAGACGAAATTTTTCCTTTCTCTGCTTTCGCATACAAGCCTTTGACGTCCCTTTCGCGACAGGCGTCAAACGAAGCTTTGACGTAAACTTCAAAGTAATCCGAGGGTCCGACGATCCGTTTGGCTTGGTTGCGGAATTCCTCAAGAGGGGTAATGAAAGAAACGAGGACCACCATTCCGTTGTCGAGTAACAACCTTGCAACTTCACTGACTCGGCGGAGGTTTTCATCTCTGTCTTCAGTTGAGAAACCCAGGTCCTTGTTCAGTGATGATCGCAAGTTGTCTCCGTCCAAAACAATCGAATGAATCTGGTGGTCGGAAAGGCGTTTTTCCAACTCAATGGCAAGGGTGCTTTTGCCGGAACCAGAAAGGCCGCAAAACCAAAACACCCCAGCTTTGCAACCAAGCTGATGCTCCTTGTCTTGTCGGTTCAACAAGCGGTTTGAAATGGGATGTATGTTTTCGTCGGGCATCAAGTAGAAGGTGGACCGTGAACTATAGGGAAAAAGGGAGAAAAGTAAAAGCGAGAACACGTCATACGTGTTCTCGCTTTAGGGGTTGAATGGACTGAATGGGGAATTCAGTCATTCGGGGGGGTATGAAAAAAAAGCTTAGTTGGTTGGAGCGGCTCCTGCAACGTTTAAAGAGATCTCTATTTGATTGGCTACTTTTTCTAGTTTTTCTCCAGGTCGAATTCCGAAATCGTCGCGCTTGACGACAAACTTGGATCGAATGACGAGTAGGTCGCCGGGGATTCGGTTTCGTTTTTCGAGCAAACCTTTCAAGTAAGTTATCTTTATGGGGGCCTTCATTTCGATCGTAACGTTGCGAATCGTCATTTTTCCTTTGGCGTCAGCCAAAACTTCGATTCCTTTTTTGCGGATGTTTTCAAGCTTGGTTAGCTTGAAGCTGATGGATGGATATTTTTTGACGTCCATCCAATCCGAACCATGAATATGTTCCTTGAGTACGGGGTTGCCGACATGAAGGCTAGAGGATTCAAGGACTATTGTTCCTTTTGTCGCAGATGGGTTCTCCGGGTCGAAGTAAACGGTACCGCTAATAGCGTCGCCCGAACCGTTGATCGATTCCAGGGGTGCGTCCATCTGGAAAATGATGTTATTGACTTCTTTGGGGTCCTTGAAATCAAACTTGGTAGGCCCGGCGGAAAGAGCCAGTCCGGATAATAGAAAAAGAGTAGGAATAATATTTTGCATAGGTGATAAAAGAGAAATAGTTTTTATCGCTTACTCAACAATCTTTTTGGCAAACTTCGAACTTATCACAAAGAGGCCGATTGAGATTGTGATTGCGATTAAGAATAGCAGAATGCCCGCGATAAGGGTTTCGATACCGAGAACAAGCTTTTCCTCCCAGACGACTTGTTGCTGATAACCGAGTTCGGGCATGCCTTCTATGATCGGTACTTCCCTTGTCGTTTGCACGCTTGTCTCCCAAAACCCTATGCGCGCTCCATGTTTATTCCATGCAAATATACTTGCAGACAAAGAAGCAAAAGCTAGCAGGGCAGTTGCCAATCCAAGTGAGCGGAGAAGTAGGACCATTTTGACTAAGCTCTCGGGTGAGCAAGATGATGAGCTTCCTTGAGTCGGGAGACCGATACATGCGTGTAGATTTGAGTCGTCGAGAGACTTGAATGGCCGAGGAGTTCTTGCACTGCACGCAGGTCGGCCCCATTGTCGAGAAGATGCGTGGCGAAAGAGTGGCGAAGCTTATGGGGGGTCAAGTCTTCGGGCAGTTCTGCCGAGCGAAGATACTTCTTGATCATTGATTGGACGGAACGAGAGGAAAGCCTTCCGCCTTGCCGGTTGATTACAATTGGGGAATGATGGGAGGCGTCCGGTGCGAAATTGTCTCTGAACTTGCATACGGTGGTTAGGGCGACTTTACCGATCGGACACACCCTTTCCTTTTGCCCTTTGCCCATCACCTTGACCGTAGCTCGAACGGTATCCAAATGCCCGTAGTCGAGTCCCACTAGTTCGCTCACCCTTAATCCAGCCGCGTAAAGTAGTTCCAGGGCCATCAGGTCACGAGACGTAAGGAAATCAACACCCTCTTTCAGGTCTTGTTTCTCCTTTGGTTGAGAGAGCAATTTTTTGGTTTGTTTTTCAGTCAGAAACTTCGGCAGGGGTTTGTCGGGTTTTGGCAGAGTGAGATTGTGAAAGGGATTAGCTTTGCAGAGTCCTCTGGTTTGGCAGAATTTAAAGAAACCACGAAGGCCGGAAACATGATTGCGAAGGGTGCGACGAGAATATTGGGATTGGAATTCAACAAGATAGGACCTGGCGTCCCTTTGGGAGACTTCATCGACTCGGAGGTTTCGCCCCGAATCTTTCCTTAACCACTCAAAGAATTTTTCAAGAGCCTGACAGTAATTTCTTTTTGTGTAACTGGACAGGCGTCTTTCCAAAGCCAAATGATCGAGAAAAGCTCCCGCCTCTTCCGGGGCAGGTTTGTTCTCGCCAGGCGTGTTCACTTGAACCTTACCCAGGTCTCGACAACCAATTCGTACAGAGAAAAGAACACAATCGTGATAAACGTAATGATCGCGATGGAAAGATAAAAGCCAAAACCGGCTTCAGCCCGCTTGGGTTGTTCCTTCCTGTACGCGCGAGAGGTGTTGTCGTAGGGCTCGATCGAGACCAGGTTGTATGATCGTTCTTCCCTGCTCCTCAATGGTTTCTTTCCTTGCATTGTTTACTAACTTGCGGGTCAAATGTGCGTTTGGCAAGTGGAAGAGCCTTAAAAGAGTTTTCTAGCCTTGTAAAAAAGGCTCGATTCTCGACCAACAATCGTCGAATGAATCCTCGAGCAGGTAATGTCCCGCCTCATCCACTCGATGCACTTTCATGTGGGGCCAAATCTCTTCCCACTTACTAAGGAAAGCAGGGTTGAAGCAAAAGTCTTTCATTCCCCAACAGCTTAAGACTTCGGTATCGAGGTAATTCTTCAAGCTTCCTTCGGTCTCCTTGAGGAGAGGAAGACTCGGGTGGTTTTGCTCGAATGGGATATCGCGAACGAAGCGCCAAACGGCAACTCGGTCGCTCCAGTTCGAATAAGGGTAAAGAAAACCATTTTTCACCTCTTTGGGCAGCTTTTTTTGGGTCGCCATCCAGGTCGCCGGTCCAGCAAAGCCATTGAGCCCGCGAACCAAAAAGCTACCGATCACAGGCCAACGACAAAGGAGGATTCTTTTGGGCACGTTTTGTGAAGGGAAAGCCGCGGTGTTCAAAAGGACGATTTTCTCAACTCTGTCCGTACTGTTTCTGAATGCGGTCAAACCAATGGCTCCACCCCAATCATGTAGAACCAGGCGAACTCGATCTATTCCGAGATGGTCAAGAAGGTGGATGATGTTTTCGGAGT
>JAURNO010000065.1 GCA_030830145.1 Verrucomicrobiota bacterium | reverse complement strand
CCAAGAAAATTCATCATGCTGCCGAACACATCGGAATCGATCTACTTGATCATGTGATTTTAGGAGAAATCGAGAACGACCCAAAGCAAGTCGGATACTATAGTTTTTCAGACGCCGGTTACCTTTAACCACGCGACCTTCTCCCTCGATAACCCTTAGCCGGAAACTATCAAAACTAATTGTTGAATTTCTTACCGAAAAGTTGACATCCCAAGCAAACTTGGATTACTTACATATTTATGAGCTTGAGGATTCTTGGTGTTTTTATGGCAATGTTCTGCCCACTCTTCTATTTTGCAGAAGCAAAACCACCAGAGGGGAAAAAAGATTTCCGCCTGAGGCCTGCAATTGGGGGAGAACAAAATGGTTGGTTTGATGCGAAGGGACTTCCGACTGCACTGAAAATAAATAACGAGTGGGTTTTGCCAAGAGGCGGAACTATGGAGTGGTTGATGAGCAAAGGTTACGTACCTCACGCTGAAAGAAAGAATGCCATGACCCCAAACCCCTTTGACAAAAGATACAAAGAACCCCGCCCACTGCACTTGCCATCCCTTGCGACAAGACCAGTTGATTTTATCAACACTGGAATCAGTCCCCGCTTCAAGAAGTCAAATGATCCTTTTGAGGGTTTGGCTGATCCCATGAAAAGGAAATATTCTCCGTTTACGGGGGCAGGGGCATCACCTGGACTTCCAGGGCAGAAAGCCAACCCTGGGCCGACCTTGACCCCAGAGGACAAGCTTCCTTCACTCAGAAACTCCCCATTTGCTCCTCCCAATGTAAATTCTTTAGAGAATGGAGCGCCTGATACGATAAACGCGCCTCTGCAGAAACCAAAGCTCCCCGAACAAGATCCTTTTGCCGACGAACTGAACAACCCGATCAATACTCCTGCATCTCCGAAGAATAAGTTGAATGAATTGCCTGGTAAACCAATTGATATTGCACCTCGCAACGACAATCCTTTCATTCCCGTAAAACCAGACGCCTGACTTTTTAGCTCCTAGGGTCCAAGGGAAAGAGGTTTTTCCCTTTATTTTCTCTCCCAATATAGTCAAGGTGCATTGATATGAAACCTTGCCTTACTTTATCTCTTGTACCTTCCCTGCGCGGTGGCCCGTGGATACTTTGGGACGATTTGGCAACTGGCATCCGAAAAACCGCTGAATATGGTTTTTCAGCAATTGAATTGTTTACCGAAGGACCATCCGCTGGTGTCCCTGGAGAGTTGAAGCACTTACTCCAAGAAAACAATTTACAACTTGGAGCAATTGGTACGGGTGCAGGGAAAGTAATTAAAGGCCTGACCCTTACCGACTCTGATCCAAGCATTCGCCGAAACGCCCAAAACTTCGTTGGCGATATGATTGAGTTTGGAGCTGAACACGGAGCCCCCGCTATCATTGGTTCTATGCAAGGAAGCTCGAACGAAGCGGCAAATCGCGAAGAATGCCTGAAATGGTTGAAAGAGGCTCTCGAAGAACTGGGTGAGAAATCAAGGAAGGCCGGGACTTTCCTTATTTATGAACCACTGAACAGGTATGAAACCAATTTATTCAACCGCTTCGGTGATGCCTGTGAATTCTTGGACGGTCTGCAAACAAATGGAGTCTCTCTTTTGGCTGACCTTTTTCACATGAACATCGAGGAGGAAAATATCGCTCAGTCCCTCACGAATGGATCAAAATACGTGGGACATGTCCATTTCGCAGACAGCAACCGTAGACCCGTGGGTTGCGGTCACACCGATATCGCTCCAATTGCCCGGGCGCTTACCGACATCGGATACGAGGGTTGCGTGTCCGCCGAGGCTTTTGATTGGCCTGACCCCGAAACGGCTGCACGGCAAACCATAAACTCCTTCCGAAAATACTTTTCTTGATTCTCTCCCAAAACAAAACTCATGTCTACTGCACCCAATATTCTCTTCATTTTAACGGATCAACAACGCTATGATACGATCTCGGCACTCGGTCATCCTCACTGCATCACTCCAAATCTAGACAAACTGGTCGAAGAAGGAGTAACTTTTACCCAGTGTCACGTTACAGCCCCCTCCTGCGCACCTTCACGAGCGAGTCTCTTTACAGGCCATTTCCCGCATACGACGGGAATTCTCAAGAATGCCGACAATTGGACCAGAAGCTGGATTGAAAACCTTGCGGACTCGGGTTACCACTGTGCTAATGTCGGAAAAATGCACACTTGGCCCTTCACCACCCCTTGCGGTTTTCATGAACGACAAGTGGTCGAAAACAAAGACCGATTTCTTGAAGGAGCTGAATTCCAAGACGACTGGGAAAAACATTTGGATGACATTGGAGTGGAGAAACAGAAAAGAGTTCTTTACCGGGAGAGACCAGACTACAGGGATTGCCTAGGGGCATTTTCATGGGATCTTCCGGAAGAAACCCATTCGGATGCTTTTACTGGGAACAGAGCGGTCAAGTGGTTGAAGGAATATGATGGTAAAAAGCCCTTCTTCCTTGAAGTTGGTTTTCCAGGCCCCCACCCTCCTTATGACCCTCCCTCTCGATTCCTCGATTTATATGAGGACGTGGATGTACCCATCGCACCTGTAAGCCAAGAGGATTTGGCAGGGCAACCCAACGCATACAAGGCTATGCGAACACACAATGTTGAAATCGATCACGATTCCGTCGTCCACCAAATGGAACCGACCGAAGAAAACAGAATTCGACAAAGAAAGCATTATTTGGCCAACGTCACCCTGATAGACGAGAAAGTCGGCCAAATCATGAATGCTCTTGAGGAAAAAGGTGTACTTGAAAACACCGTCATAATCTTCTCGAGTGACCACGGCGACTGCCTCACGGATCATGGGCACAGCCAAAAGTGGACAATGTATGATGAAATCACGCGTGTGCCTCTCATCGTACATTCTCCATCTCGCTTTCAAGGAGGCCGGAGAGTCGACGATCTCATACAATTGATGGACGTTGGTCCTGCCATACTGGAAATGGCCGGTGCCGACTTACCCGAGACAATGGACGCCGAAACGATTCTTCCCGCTCTTGAAAACACGGAGTGGGCAGGCCGGGAATACGTATATGCAGAGCAAGCGAAAGACCTGATTCTCACCGACACCGAATTCATGACCATGGTTCGAAGCAAAGAATGGAAATTAGTTCATTTTTTAGGGGAAGACGATGGGCAACTTTGCGACCTAAAAAAGGATCCTCGAGAAACGAATAACCTTTGGAATAAAAACGAGTACCAAGAAATCCGAAAAATGCTCTTGGAAAATTTGTGCGAATGGCGAATCCGCAGTCATTATGAAAATGCCAATTGGGCGAACGACTGGAGATAAAATTCGACGACACCCGAAGGATGGACTTGAAAAACAACGACGAACAAAGAGAAACACAAGAAGCGCCTACCACTGCGATCGGAATTTTGAGGAACATCGGGCCCGGAATGATCTTGGCCGGTTCGATTGTTGGTTCAGGTGAACTGATCGCCACAACGCGAACGGGAGCGGAAGCTCACTTCGATTTTCTTTGGCTGATTATACTAGGATGCGTCATCAAGGTTTTCGCTCAAATCGAACTCGGACGTTATGCGATAACCAACGGCAAGACCACGTTGTCGGCCCTCAACGAAGTTCCCGGACCGATTTTCCGCTTTAACTTAGGCAAAAGGAGGATTCAGGCCAATTGGATCATTTGCTACTGGCTTCTAATGTTTCTTTCGATTCTCGGGCAACAAGGAGGTATCGTAGGAGGAGTTGGCCAAGCCATGGCGATTAGCATTCCCCT
>JAURNO010000064.1 GCA_030830145.1 Verrucomicrobiota bacterium | reverse complement strand
TGATCGACTTGGCCGGTGCGGGAGGACACCGATCCATCGTCGAGATGCTTCGTCGGATTGGAGTCAAAAACAAAAACCCGCTCCACATCGCAGCAGGATTGGGCGAGCAAGAAAAAGTTAAAAAACTTCTTCAAAGCGGTCGAAAAATAAATGATAGGGATTCCTTTGGGGCAACGCCTTTGCTTATCGCAATGGTTGCCGGCCAAGAAAAAATGGTGGATTTTCTTCTTTCTCGAAAAGCGGATCCGAAGATAACGGCAAAGGAAGGTTATACCCTCATGCATGGGGCTGCCTTCTCTGGAAAAAAAAGCCTGGTCAGAAAAGCTCTTTCGCTCGGCCTTGAGGTGAACGCACGATACGGTGAAAACGGCATTACGCCGACAGATGTCGCCGAAGACGAGGGGGACGCCCTGCCCTACCTGCGGGCTTTGGGTGGACGAACGGCATGGGAACTAGGGCGCAAGCCTGACTCAACGGACAAGTAAGCCCCCCCTAACTGATAAGATTCCAAGGGTGAGCCTTGAGGGCTCAGGTGTTTCGAGCCAGTCCCATAACGGTCCTGCTCAAATTCCTTAGTTCGCCGTCCATTTTTTTTGCACCAGGGACCAAGCTTTCCAGAAAATCCCAAAATTCAATCGAGTGGTTCATGTGTTTCAAATGCGCCAGCTCGTGACAAAGAACATAGTTGCCCATTTCGAAGGGAAGAAGAATCAACCGCCAATTCAAGGAAATCGTGCCGGCGTTCGAACAGGAACCCCACCTGCTTTTCTGATTACCGATTCGATATTTTTTCCAACTCAAACCATGCAACCTGGAAAGCTCAGTCAAACGCCGAGGTAGATTCTTCTTCGCTAAACCAAGGCAACTCTTCATAAGTTCAGCCTCCAAATTATCCCCCTGCAATTCAAGGGTAATGACTGCATGCTCGGTCGAAATTAAACTCGTCGGGGAAACATTCATGTCACTCCATTCAAGGCTTTTTGCAGTCTCATCCAACCAAACCTGCCCGCCTTTTTTGAAATAATCTTCCAATCGCGTAACGGAAGGAAAACCAAGTGTTTTCTTACTTAACCATTCTCTTTGGCTGGCAAGAAAAGAAAAACCTTCTGCCCAGGGCATCCTTTGGGGCAAGGTAAGGATCGCCATGTCCCGAGAGGTGACCCGTAAGTTCATTCGCCGAGCCCGATTGGATCGTCGAAGAAGACACTCGACGAACCTCGGTCCCAGCTCATCTTCGAGCAGGATTTTTTCAACCTTCCGGGTCATCCGTACAACCTTGCGCAACTTCAGGTTCCAAGAGAGAAACTTGGCGGGATGCGAAACGGCGGAGGGCTGACTCCGGATCAATACCAGATCTTCTGCAAGCCCCAACCAATTGGAACAAAGTTCGCCCAACGGAGTCTTCGTCGAGGCCTTCGGACAACTCCTTTGCCTGATCGTCATTCCATTCGCCATCCGACTCAAGATCGGCTTTGAGGGCACGCTTGTAAACGTCATGGGCAAACAGCAAGGCCGGCAAGCGAGGCGGCAAATCCTTGAAGAGTTTCGGGGGATGACCAGACGAAGGTTTGTTCTTTTTTTCCTCAGCCTTGATTTGCTCCCAACGATCCACGACCTCGGAGGAGGAATCAATTTTTTGATCATCGTCACCAAAAACATGAGGGTGGCGGCGAATCAGTTTTTCATTGATGCCGCGAGCGACATCCTCCAAATCGAAACGATCAACCTCCTCGGCAAGGCAGGCATGCATAACGACCTGCAAAAGAAGATCTCCCAATTCTTCTTCCATCAATTCCGAATCATCCTCGTCGATTGCTTCGAGGACTTCGGAAGCCTCCTCTACCAAACACCGAGCAAGCGAGTGGTGTGTCTGCTCGCGATCCCATGGACAACCGTCCGGTGCCCGCAGTTTGAAAACGATGTCTCTTAGTCGTTGAATTTCGCTCACTCTCGCGCCATTCTGTATTTCAAATCATTCTTGGCAAACCATTCCATCCCAAGAATGTAAAAACCTTTCAACATCATGGACAAACTCACCGAAATTATGGCTTGGAAACGCAAGGAGATTGCCTCGACGATGCGGCCGGTAAGCCCTCGTGAACTGAGCGTGCTTGGTTCGAAAATGGAAAATAAAATCTCTTTTACGGAGGCTCTTGCCAACCCTGAAGAACAAAATTAAAATTCTAAAAAGCTCGTAAAAAGCACCTCGAAAAGATGCTCTTCGTTTTGGTTGTATCTTCGTTCTTCTCGGAACCATTTCTAAAATTGTGAAAATAAAAACATGAGCTCAAAATATTTGACTTACTCCAATGCATCATCTAATGCATGGATATCTGCCTCCATTGCTTCAATTTCAGCTGCCAAATCGCCCATGATTTCTTCTTAAAATGCTTGTCAATGATTGTCATAAAATTTCAAGTGGTATCTTTACGGAAAAATGAATGGAACTACAGCTACAGTCAGAATGAAGAACAGAGCAGATGGTTGTATAAAAATGATGATGAAGAAAATAATTGAAAGATTGAAGAAATTGTCGATAGGTAATGCAGCTTTGAAGAAATGAGCACAAGTTACAGTTGTATAGGAAAACTTAAAATTTAGCTCAGAAAACTGA
>JAURNO010000006.1 GCA_030830145.1 Verrucomicrobiota bacterium | reverse complement strand
TCTTCCGCAAAAGACCTCATGGTCAGAAAGGGTATGAGCGCGGGGGCTCCGAATACCAAGCCGGTTACAAGCGATGCCAGGGGGGGGAGAATCCAATCGGTGGTGGCGAAGCTTTCGATGAAAAATCTGAATCCGATTGCCAATAAGGAAAGAAAGTAAAAACTTGCCACATAGGTGGCGGGAGAAATGAAGAGGCCGAAAAGTTCCGCTCTGAGGATTACAAGGTATTCACGCATGGCATGGATTCATTTGTTTTTTTCACTTGTAATCTTAGGCCTTTTTTTGTTTCTGCCCAGGAAGTCTTGATCTTCCCAGTTCTTCTTTGTGGCTCTAAGGAAAATTGTTTCCAAGTCAGGTCTTGTAATTTGGAATTCGGATACTCTGAACTGATCGACTTCAAGGAGTCGCTTGAGAATACTTTCCGCTATGTCGCTGCCTTTTTCAGTGGCGAAAGTGAACCGCCGCTTGCCTGTAACTTCAACCGGGTCGTCTTGAATCAATTCGCAGGTGTCGTCTATTTTTCTGATCACTCTTTGGAGTTCTATCCGATTTCCTAATGATACGATTTCAAAGACCGTGCTGTTTATGAATTCTTTCTGAAGATCCAGCAAAGTCCCCTCCGCTACAATTTGGCCATGGCTCAAGATAATCATTCGGTCGCAACAGGCTTCCACCTCGGACAAAATATGACTTGAAAGGAGAAAGGAGACTTCACCCCGTAATCTTTCCATCATTTTTCTAGTGATGGCCGATTGCCTGGGGTCCAATCCAATCGTAGGCTCGTCGAGGATGACGAGACGCGGTTCGGCGAGAAGCGAGTCGGCAATTCCAACCCGTTGCCTGAAGCCCTTGGACAGGTTCCCGATTTTTCGTTCGGAATCTTTCCTCTCCAAATCACAAATATCCAATACGATCTTTATTCTTTCGCGCTTTCTGCTGCCCGCCAATCCCTTGAGTTTGGCTCTGAAATTGAGGTACTCGACAACCCGTAAGTCTTCGGGGAGTGGATTATTCTCAGCCAAGTATCCGATATGCCTCCTTACTTCTCCCTCTTCTTCGGCCAAGTCTACTCCGCATACCTTGGCTTCACCGGAGTCTGCCGGTATCAATCCGGAAAGAATACGCAAGGTAGTGCTTTTTCCCGCTCCGTTTGGTCCCAGGAAACCAACGATTTCACCTTTCCCTATGGAGAAACTGATTCCTTTCAATGCCTGAATCGCTCCATACTTCTTTTTTAAGTTGAGGACTTCGACAATGGGTAAAGGTTTCGCTTCGGAGGTCATGGGCGACTTTTTCAAATGATGACGTTGTTTTCCGCAAAAGCCAAGGCAACGCCTTCCAGTGTAAGAAACGGTCTGTTCTCGCCACCGGGAATTTCCAAGTGGTGGGCTGCTCCTCCTGCAAGAATTATTTTGGGTTTTTTTCCATGAGTCCTCGTCATTTCCGTTTCCAAATGATTCAAAATGCCTATGACCATTGGGCTAAAGCCAAGGTGAGCCCCCAAAAGCATTGCATCAGTGGTGTTCGTTCCAATGGTGCAGTCCGGTTTGTTTTCGTTCATGCTCACTTGTGGCAAGAGAGCCGTGTTTTGATGCAGGAAGTCAAGGAACCCTTGAGGGCCAGGAGCGATTACTCCCCCAGCGTAACCCTCCTTTTCGCCAACGACGTCAAAGGTGGTCGCCGTTCCTATGTCTATGACAAGGGCCGGAAGTTCACTGGTTCTGTGGGCCGCCAGTGAATTGGCAATTCGGTCTTGTCCGATTTCATCGGGGTGCGGATAGGTGATCGGGAAATTACCGCAAGTTCGGGCATTGAGGTTGAAGAGTTCGGTCCCCGATGCTCTCGCCCAATCTTTCAATGCAGCTTCGGCTCGGGGAGAAACCGAGCAGTACGCAATCGTAGGGGGGAGGGTGGCATACTGCACTGTAAGGCTAGTCGGATCAGCGATGAATGCGAGGGTGTCAACAAGCCCTTCTTGCGTGATTTGCCCGTTGTCGTAAAGGCCCATTCTACATGTCGAATTCCCCAAATCCAAGGAAGCGATCTCGTACCCTGAAAAAGTCATTTGCGCAAGGTGACTTCTCCAGCTTGTACGACTCGTATTCGACCGTTTCGCAACTTGACCCTCAACCCTCCGGACAAATCTATGCCCATGGCTTTACCAGTCATTTTTTCTTTGCCCATGGAAATTTGGACTTTTTGATCAGCCAAGGCATCCCACTCGCTCCATTTTTCCATCAAGGTTCTTTCGGCCCCCCCCTCGAGGCAATCTTGATAGGCTTCCATCGTCGCCTTGATGATTTTTGCCGCAATCTCATGAATACGGAAGGTTTGCCCCGTTACGCTCTCAATGGAGGTCGCGATTTTCTTCAAAGAGGGGGGGAACCTTGATTTCGGGCAGTTGACGTTGAGCCCTATTCCAAAAATCAGTGATCTTACCCGTTCGCAATCAATGGAAGCCTCGGTCAGCATTCCGCCAATCTTCTTTTTTTGATAAACGAGGTCATTTGGCCATTTGACGGAAATCCCATCGATCTCGGTCAAAGAGCTTAGAAGTATGGCGATTTTCAAGCCTTGCCATAGGGTAAAGGATCGAAGCTTGATCAGGTCGACGTCCGGTCTGAAGCCCATTGAAAGGTAAAGGTTTCCCCCTTTCGGACTGTTCCAACTTCGGCCCATCCTCCCTCTCCCCTTTGTTTGAGTATTGGCCAGAACGGCAAAAGGAGCTTTTTCCCCATTGGCCAAGCGTCTTTCCGCTTCCGAGTTCGTGCTGTCCACCTCGTCGAGGACGAAAACTTTGCAGTTCTTTCGGCATTCCTTTAACCAAGCTTCGAGCAGGGGTTGGTTGAGGATGTTTGGTTCCGCTACCAAACGATAGCCACGGTTTTGTGACGCATCGATCGATAATCCCGCTTTGCGAAGCTTGTCCACTCTGGACCAAACACCAACCCGAGACATCTTGAGTTTTTGAGCCATCATGCTTCCGGAAACGTAATGGGGAGATGCCGCAAGAAGCATTCTCAAAACGTAACTGCTCGGATTTTCAGTCTTTTTTACCGCGACTTTTCCCTTCTTTGGAGAAACCCCTTTTCTTTTTCCCTGAGGATACTTGGCCACGATTTCGATTACTTGCTTGATTCTACCCAATCCAAGCCCAAGTCAAGCCAACGACTTGCGTGAACGGGGGCACCGGTTGAAATGAAATGGGGTTTGGCTTGCGCGTACAGTGAAATATTTTTTTCATTAATGCCTCCGCTTGCTTCCAAAACGGCTCGATCAAGGTTCAGTTCCACTGCCTTTACAATGTCATCCGGAGAGAAATTATCGAGCAAAACCGCATCTGCTCCCCCCTGTAGAACAGCCTCCACCTGATCCAAGTTATCCACTTCTATCTCAACGAGAAATCCGGATTGGCTCTTCTTCAAGCCCGTCACGAACGCTTCCAGTTTTTTTGGACTGTCCACGGAAGATGCGGCCAAATGATTGTCCTTGGCTAAAATCCGATCATAAAGACCCATACGGTGATTGAATCCTCCTCCGCATCCAGTTGCGTATTTTTCAAGAGATCTCAAGCCTGGGGTGGTTTTTCGAGTATCCAGAAGCCCGACTCCATGCTTTTCGATCAGGCGAACAAAACGTTTTGTTCCGGTTGCAATGCCGGATAGTTTTTGCAGGAAATTAAGAACCGTTCTTTCGATGAGCAGAATCTCCGCTTGCGGACCAGTCAATGTGCCTATTGCTTGTCCTGGTTGTACTTCAGTCCCATCTGCCAACTCTTCATGGAGGGCAACACCCTTGGCCCCGAAGGCCTCGGCTATGAGTAGTATGAGTTGGACTCCGCAGACCGTCATGTGTTCGCGGACCACAATCCTTGCTTTTCCCTCACCCGATATTTTACAGGCACTCGAGGTAATGTCCTTCCATT
>JAURNO010000063.1 GCA_030830145.1 Verrucomicrobiota bacterium | reverse complement strand
TGGACGAAACTTTTGCCTTTGGCTCTCATCAACTTGATCGTGTATGTCCTGCTCGTGACATGGCTCGATCAACCACCTTCCGCAACCCCCTGACGCATCATGGCCAAAACAGTAGTTCTTGAACGCAAGCCATTGTCTCTTTCCGAGAGAACCTATTTGCCTCAGATCGTTACGGGTCTGAAAACGACTTTTTCCAATATGTTCAAGGAAAAGGTTACCCTCCAGTACCCCGAGGAAAAACCACAACTTCCTCAAAATTATCGAGGTATTCCGACTTTGGTCAAAGATCCCAACGGACGTGAAAAATGCGTTTCCTGTCAGTTGTGCGAATTCGTTTGTCCTCCGAAAGCCATTCGGATTACTCCGGGTTCAGTCCCCGAGGAAGAGGAGGATCGCGAACACGTAGAAAAGGCTCCGCAGGAATTCGAAATCAACATGCTCCGTTGCATTTACTGTGGATATTGCCAAGAGGTTTGTCCGGAGGAAGCCATTTTTCTTCTCGATGAGTACTCCTCTTCCGGCTACACGCGGGAGGAAATGATCAACAACAAAGCAAAGCTTTACGAATTAGGCGGAACCTTGCCCGACAAGCATTACAAGTGGGACAAGAAGAAAGAAGCCGAAGAGGAGGGGAATGCTCATTAAGAACTTCCTTTCATTGATTCTCGAGTCTTTCTCGAGTCTGAATCGTCATGTCCTGCCTGTGGGAGGTGACTTCGAATGAGCGGACCTGATTTACTTTTCTATTTTTTCGCCACCTTGTCCCTAGGCGGAGGCTTGCTGATGGTTTTTTCCCGTCATCCCGTATCGGCCGCTCTTTTTATGATCGTTTCCTTGGTTGGCGTAGCTTCCCTGTTCGTTCTGCTTGATGCATTCTTTTTGGCCATCCTTCAAGTGTTGGTCTACGCGGGCGCCGTAATGGTTCTCTTTTTGTTCATCATCATGTTGCTCGACGTCGGTCCCGGTGGGGCCAAAGCATCCAGGCTTAAATTTCTCTCCGGATTGGCTGGGCTGATCTCGGTTGGCTTGCTGGTTGTTCTTCTGCTCGACCTGAGTCTTGGGGCTATGGAGCCTTCCGACTGTTCGGCCGATGGTTGTTCAGATTGCTCGGAAACCTCGGCTTTTGCATGGCCTGAAATCCGGGAAGAAACTGCTGCCAACGGTAACAGTTTGGTCTTCTCCCCTTCTGTAAAGGCGTTTGGCTTCGGCCTGCTTGCAAAATACATGCTTCCTCTTCAGGTCGCAGGCTTTCTTCTCCTCGCCGCGATGGTTGGGGTAATCATTCTAAGTAGGAAATCAACCGGAGAGGAGGGAGGTTGAACTGATGAGCTCCATTACTCCGCATCATTTTCTGATTTTGGCATTCCTTCTTTTCGGAGTCGGTTTTCTTGGTGTCGTCATTCGTCGCAATGTATTGCTTGTCTTGATGTCGCTTGAACTGATGCTCAACGGAATCAACGTCGCGTTGGTTGCGTTTTCCAGAGCAGGCGCGAATCTGGACGGAAGCATCTTCGTCTTCTTCATCATGACCGTGGCGGCAGCTGAAGTTTCAGTCGGATTGGCTTTGTTGGTGGCTTTGTACAAAAAGAGAAAAAGTATTTTCACCGAGGACATGAACCTCCTCGGAAACTAACGAATATGGAAACAGTAGCTTTCAGTGTTCTTCTTTTGCCTCTTTTGTCGGCCTGCGTAACCCTCCTCTTCCTTCGCAAACATGGAAACATAGCCGCTTTGCTTTCCGTCGCAACGGCCGGAGGAATTCTCGCCTTCTCCCTTTACTTGATATTTGCCGGTGGGGGAGACGTTTTCGCATGGGAGGCAACTTGGATTAGAATGTCCGGTTGGGAATTGCGTTTTGGCTTTCTCCTTGATGGCCCGGCCCGCCTTCTTCTATTCGTGGTATCTTTTGTTGGTTTCCTCATTCACGTCTTCAGCTTGGGCTACATGGCGGATGACGATGCGAAAGCCCGCTACTTCGGTGGACTTTCCATCTTCATGTTTTCCATGCTGGGCATCACTTTGGCGGATAACTTGATTATGATTTTCGTCTTCTGGGAACTGGTCGGTTTCAGCTCCTACTTGCTTATCGCTCATTATCATACTACCGACGAGGCCGCTCAGGCATCCAAGAAGGCTTTCATCGTAAACCGTATCGGAGATTTCGGATTCCTTATCGGAATCGTTCTGGCTTATTGGGCTTTCGATACCGTGAACTTGGTCGAAATTGAAACTCAATTGAAGGATATCGTGGCTTGGAATCTAGATAATCCCGAGCTTCAGATCATCAACCCAGTTAGCACCTTTCTATGCCTGGCCTTGGCCTGCGGTTTCATCGGCAAATCCGCCCAGTTTCCCTTGCATGTCTGGTTGCCCGATGCGATGGCCGGCCCCACCCCTGTCTCCGCCTTGATTCATGCCGCGACCATGGTTGCGGCGGGAATCTTCCTTCTTGTCCGCATTGAGTTTCTTTTCACCGAGGAAGCTCTTTCCCTTCTTGCTCTCCTTGGGGCGGGAATGGGTTTGTACGCGGGATTCTGCGCCTTGGTCCAGAGAGACATCAAAAAAATTCTGGCT
>JAURNO010000062.1 GCA_030830145.1 Verrucomicrobiota bacterium | reverse complement strand
TCGGAAAAGGTGACCACGTTGGTCCAAACTTTTTCAGGAGGCGCCTGTACGATCACTTCCGAACGGACCGCGAAGAGGGGGGCTTCGGGAAGGGCTTTTTCTTCAAAACCCATGAGGAGAAAAGTGGCGGCAAAAAGGGCGAGGGAAGGGTTGTGGGGGAGGGTCCGGTTTTGGATCAGGTAACCCACCCAGCCTCCGACGGCGGCCAAGGGGAGGGCAATGGGAGCGGCCATGAACAGGCAGAGGATTCCCTCGATGGCCAAAGCAAGTAAGAGGAGAAAGGAAAAGGCGAGGCTCAGCAGGGCGACCCCCAGGCAGGCCCAAATCTTGCGTCTTTCGTGATGACCGTAAGTAACCGCCGAGGTCAGACCCATGGCAAAGGGTAGACCGACGAAAAAGCCCCATCCATAGTCTTGTCCGATCTCAGTCAGCAGGCTGAGGAAGACGAACAGAGTACCGAGGGCCGCGGAAAGTCCGGCCACCAAGGCGGCGCAAGCAACTTGTCCTTGAGGGAGAACACGATCGAGCCAGCCTGATTTCTTTTTACCGTTTTCTTCTTTCCTATCGGAATCTGAGTCCTGGGGAAGGATGGAAAGCAGGAAAAAAAACAGGAGGTTTACGAAGGGTACGAAGAAGAGGACGGAGGAATAGATGGGCCAACCAAGGGAGCGGAGCCGTTTGACCGTAAGGACTATCCCAACATAGATGAATGGCAGGGCGAGGGCAAAGACCGGAAGGATTATGCGGATTGGATCGGCGACCCCTGTGAAGTCGGTTTCGGGGAGGAGGTAGAAAAAGGGAGTGGGGTAGTCTTCGCTATGGACGAGGATGGAAAAGAGACGGTCCAGGTTCCACTTGACCAAAAACAAGGCGAGCCCCGTGAAGGCATAGGCGGATCTTCCGATTTCTCCTTTCCATGAGAAGAAGAATCCAAGGAACTTCGACAGGTTCATTCCTCTTTCGTAACCCGAAAAAGGTTCGGGGGCAAGGGGCAAGACCTTGCCGGTCCAATCAAACTACCACTCGTAGCAGGCGATGGCTTCGAGTTCGCGGACGAACAATTGGTTGCCCGATAACGCGAGGTAAGCCCAGCAGGGCGAATCCGAAATGGTCCGTTTCTCCTTGATTACGAGCTTTTCGGGGTTGGCTTCGATCAGGTAAAGGGTTCCGTCCTCGTCGAGGGCGAGGATTTCCTTGCCGTTGGAAACCATCGACATGAATTTCCCGAAGGACTCGCTGCTGATCCACTTGGTTTCTCCGCTCTTCATGTCGAGGCAGGTCATGCGTTGTTTTCTTAAATGGAGGTAGCAATAGTCCCCGATCACGATGGGGCTGGACATGTAACCTTCCTGCTTGTTTTCCCATTTCTGATTGACCGAGAACCCGTCGGAATTCTTAGCCAGGTCGAAGAGCAGGCTTTTTCCACCGTAACTGCTGGTGAAGACGGAATTACCAAAAATAGTGGGGGTCAGGATGTTCATTCCGCGGAAGGCCTTGATCGGTTTTTTCCAAAGAACTTTGCCATTCTCGGGTTCCACGCCGCTTAGATCCGTGCGGGTCTGAACGACGACTTGTTCAACTCCACCCAGAACGGCCATGGTGGGCGAGGAAAAGGCGCTTCCGTACATCCCTCCTTTGTCGTCGAGTGAGCGCCAGATGGATTCTCCGGTCTCTTTGTTGAGCTTTACGAACCCGGATCCCGCCTGAACGTAAAGGTGGTCGCCTTCGATCATGGGGGAACAGACAAACCCGAAGGCGGGCAGGGGAGCCTTGTAGCGATTCATGAAGTCGACCGACCACTTCTTCTTACCCGATTCGGCATCCAGGCAGACGAGAAAGTCGCGCATTCCACCAACATAGAGGTTCTTGCCGTCGTAAGCGGGGGTGGAGCGTACCCAACTTCCGTTCTTCCAGGCAAAGAAGGGAACGCTCATGGAACCAGGCCACTGAGTTTCCCATTTTTGTTCGCCGGTCGAGCGGTCGAACGCCCGGGCGATCTCGTTCTTGCCTTTCGTTTCGACGGTAAAGACAAGCTTTTCGGAAACGATTGGGCCCGGATATCCCTTAGCGATTTCCTTGCGCCAGGATTGCTTGAGCTTTTTCTTGGAAATCTTTTTCGGCCAGGGAGCCTCCTCCTTGACCATGCCGTCCCGGGTCGGTCCGCGCCATTGAGACCAGGACAGGTCGGCGGCCTGAGCGAAAAAAGTTGAGCCTTGCAGTCCGAAGCAAAGAGCGAGAAGAAGAAGCGAGGTTTTCATGATTTGGTAAAGAGATAATGACTGACCCACCATTCCTGTCCAGTTCTAAAGCGGAAGGTCTCGGCGCAGGCGAGAAAGAAAATACGCCAGCGGTGGAAAGTACGGTGAGCCTCCGCCATGGACAGATCTTTGCCGAACAAGCGGAGAACATCCCCTTGGTTGCTATCTAAATTCTGGAGCCAGCATTCCGAGGTCTTGGCATAGTGGGTGCCCGACCAGCGCCACCTCTTTTCCAAATTCAGTTCGCCGGAAATCCGCAGAAACAATTCGTCGGCCGGCATGGTTCCTCCGCTGAAGAAATGCTTGGACATCCAGTCGTCCTCCCCCTCGACCTCGAAGGGATAGGAGGTCGAGCGGTGGCAGAAGACGTGAGTGAATAATTTCCCGCCCGGTTTGAGCCAGGAGTGGATGCGCCGGAAAAGTTCGCGGTGGTTGCGGACGTGTTCGAACATCTCGACGGAGACGAGCCGGTCGAAGCGTTCCTCGGTTTCGAAGGCGTTGACGTCCTCGGTGATGATTTCGAGGTTTTTCAATCCGCGTTCGCGGGCTTGGGTTTCGATATGCTTGCGCTGGGAATGGGAATTGGAAACGGAAGTGATGCGGGCTTTCGGATAGTTTTTTGCCATCCACAGGGAGAGGGAACCCCAACCGCATCCGAGTTCGAGAATTTTCTGTCCGTCTTCCAACCCGGCATGTTCGCAGGTCAGTTCGAGGGCCCGGTCTTCGGCCTTCGACAAGTCGCTCACTA
>JAURNO010000061.1 GCA_030830145.1 Verrucomicrobiota bacterium | reverse complement strand
TTTTCTGCTTCTCGTGGCGCCACTCGAACTCGCTGGGCGGAACCCCCAGGTTGAGGCTGAGAAAGCGGAAGACGTCCTCCATGGCTTCTTCCTTGATTGTGCGCAGGGATGTTTCTTGGGTTCCCTGGTCGCTCTCCCTTAGAATTTCGGCGGCCTTGGAGCGCAGGAGCTCGGTCAGTACCTTGCTCATGATCCGGGTGTCCTTGTTGTTCTTCGTCTCGGGCATGACGGAAGCGGGAACCAGTCCGTATTTTTGAATCAGTGCTCTGGCATAGGCCCACCATCCACCATCTCCAACAGTCCATTGGTTGAGGATTTTCCAGGTGCGGTCGAGAGGGTCGGCTTCCCGCTGTTTGATTATGCCTTCCAGATAACGGTTTCCTTTTTCCAAAAGATCCCAAAACTGCAGGTAGGCGGTGGAGAACTCAAAGTTTTCCAAGCCGAGCTTGCTCATGACCCGGGGCCGCAGAAGGTTGAGCGAGGCATGGAGCCAGCATAGCCCGGCCGCTTTCTGGTTGGTTATTCCCTTGGTCGTGACCCGGTGGCTGAAATGCCCGTCGTCCTTGGCCTTCAATTCGTGGCTGAGGGCAAGCTCGTTGAGGTCGCAACCGCTGATGGCATTGAAACGGGCCCGGTCGGCCTCGTTCATCTCGAAGGATGAGCACAGGCGGGTGAGCAAGGGCCCGGAAAGGGAGCCTTTGCGAGGTCTGGCAGGTTTTCGTTTTGCGGACGTTTTGTCCGTCATGGTCTCCTTTGGGGTGCTACTTGATCAGCTTGCGGGCCGCCAGGTTGTTGAGGCGGTGGGCCACTTCGATCACTCCGTCGGTCACGGTTTTGTTGTAGGTCCGCCCGTCAGTGGTGTCCACTCCATGCCCCTTGACCGCTTTGCGCAAGGGAGCGAGGGCGGGATCCTGATGGTGGAAGAGTTCCACGAAGACATGCTTGAGCTTACCCGTCGGCGCGTAGGCGGCGAGCAGGGCACCGATCCATCCGTCGTCTGTGGATAGGCAACCCCGGGTCGTCTTGGCGGAGGCGTGAAAAATGCCTAAAGCGTCGGCTTTGGCGAGGTCCTTAATTACTTTTTCGTTTTCCTCGATCGAGAGATCGGAATCTCCGCAATGAGCCGCGTCGATCATGACCTTGAAGAACTTCTTCTTGATCTTCTTGTTGATGGACTGGACCACTTTGGCCGCCTTGGCCGCATTGGTGAAATTCTGAAACTCGACTCCGCGCAGAAATTCCATGTGCCAGGCTTCCACCGTGCTTTTGGCGAGACCGCATTCCTTGAAGCAGCGGGCGTGCACCTTGACCACCTGCTTGACTGCATTGTCGAAGGCTTTGCCCTTGAGCTTCTTGCCGGCTAGCCATTCCTCGAAAGAAGTCGAGGAGACATGCTTGACCTTGTATTTCTTGGCCACCTCGAGCCCGGAGTTGAGCATGCCGACGACGGCGTCCTCATCCTTCGGATTGAGCGGATTGGCTCCACCGACCATCATGATCAGATGGACGTTGAGTTTGAGAGCGCGAAACCCTTTGAACATGTCGTCCAAATCCTTGGCGTCAGTTCCCGGAAACAAGGTGACTTGCACGTTGTTCAATTTAACCGGAGAGGTGCGGCAAAGCAGACGCATGCCTGAAACGATCTTGAGGTCACCCGAGCGGGTACGGGGAAGTTTGCCGGATTCGTCCGGGGCGAGGGCGCCGACGAACATAAGGTGAGTGGGTACTACGCCGATTTCGACTTTGGATTTGTTTCGTATGGTCATGATAAAAAGGGGCTGGGTGATTAAGGGTTGGGTGAGGAGAAAAGAAATGATTCATTGGAAATTTAACAAGTTAATCAAGGAAATTGTCTTGGCGCTCAATTTCTTAGCGACGTTTCTTTCGTCTTCGTTTTGCATGTGGGCATGAAAATCACAGTACGGTTTCCTTTTTTTGCTCCCGTAGTCTTCCTCCTTGCCTGCCTAGGCTCTCTTGCCAAGCAGGAGAAGCGGCCAAACGTCGTGGTCGTCCTTTGCGACGATTTGGGTTACGGGGATTTGGCCTGCTACGGACACCCGAAGATCAAGACTCCCCATTTGGACCGCATGGCCAAGGGGGGGATCCGCTTTACCGACTTTTATTCGACCGCACCAGTCTGCTCCCCTTCGAGGGTGGGTCTCTTGACTGGTCGCAGTCCAAACCGCGCCGGGGTATACGATTGGATTCCGAGTGGTCGCGGCGTGCATATGCGGGCTTCCGAGGTGACCATTGCGCAACTGCTGAAAAAAGCCGGATACGCAACCTGCATGTCAGGCAAATGGCATTGCAACGGGAAGTTCAACTCCCCTCAACAGCCTCAGCCCGATGCGGCCGGATTCGATCATTGGTTCGGTACTCAGAACAACGCCAGTCCGTCCCATGAGAACCCGAAGAATTTCGTTCGCAACGGAAACCCCGTTGGAGTGCTGAAGGGTTACAGTTGTCAATTGGTGGTGGACGAGGCCTTGGCTTGGTTGAAGAAACAACAGGCCAAGGATGCCGAGCAGCCTTTCTTTATGTATGTTGCCTTTCACGAACCCCATGAACCGGTGGCCTCGCCCAAGGAAATGGTTAACCAATACGACGGTGTGGCCAAGAACCACAACCAAGCCCAGTACTTTGCCAACGTGACTAATATTGATGCGGCCGTGGGCAAATTAATGAAGGCCCTCAAGGCCATGACGCTTGATGAAAACACACTCGTCGTCTTTACCTCCGACAACGGTCCCGAAACCCTATTGCGCTACGGCCCGAGGTCGGGTCGTTCTTTCGGGGTCGCCGATCCTTTGCGTGGAATGAAACTTTGGACCACCGAGGCCGGCTTCCGGGTGGCGGGTATCATGCATTGGCCGGCCCGCATCAAAGCCGGTCAAGTCAGTGAACGACCCGTATCGGCGCTCGATTTTCTTCCCACCTTTTGCGAATTGGCGGAAACCAATCCCCCGAAGGATTTGGTCTTGGACGGCACCAGCTTTCTGCCTGCCCTCGAAGGCAAGCCGCTGCAGAGGAAAAAGCCTCTGGTTTGGGTTTACTACAACGCTCTGAACAACCGCCGGGTCGCGATGCGCGACGGGGATTGGAAGGTGTTGGCTAAATTGAACATTGGCAAATACAATACGGTGCATTCTGGGAATGCGGACCAAGTCAAGGGGGCCACCTTGTCCGACTTTCAGGTATTCGACCTTTCCCAGGATATCGGGGAGGGCAAGGACTTGGCGAAAACCAACCCCGCCAAACTAGCTAAGCTCAAGAAAAAACTCGAGACGCACTACCGGGAATTGATCGAGGGTTCGCACGTCTGGGGCAAGTGAGTCCTTTTTGCCTGTTTCGATCCAATTTGGCCCAATCACCTTTCTGACGCACAATAGCGTTGATTTTTCCCGTCGAATCGGGTCATGAACGACGAATGCCTTCTTTTCCTCTCATGCCCCCTCACCATATCCTGATTTTAGCCATCGGCTTCTTCGGGTGGCTTGGGGCGTACGCTTTTGCGCATGGTCAAACCAAGGGGGTCTCCGAGGTGAAATTCCGCAGTT
>JAURNO010000060.1 GCA_030830145.1 Verrucomicrobiota bacterium | reverse complement strand
CTTCGAAGGCTTCTTTCTTTTGGGGGTCGACTTCAGGCAGGGCCGCCAAAATCTCTTTGCTTATCGCATCAAGCTGCTCGGAGTATTCTTTCTCCAAGACCTTGCCATGTTCGGTCAGTACCGGCTCTGGACCTTTTTTGCGAGCTGGAGAAAAAAGGGGTAGACTCGCAACGGCTAGGAGGAGTCCGAGCAACAGGCGAATGGAAGGGGAGGGTGTTTTCATTTTGGTTCGTCTACTTTTCATTTACTTTCTTTGCGTTTTTTTTGCGGATCAAGGTGATTGCCTTTTGAGCGAAGCGCTGGCCAAGTTTTTCGTAATTCTCTTTGGGAAAATGCACCCCGTGTTCAGGGTCACTGAGATCGTCTGTATCGATCCACTCTCCATGTTCGGCGTCCTCTGCAAGTTTGACCAACACTTTACGCATGGCTGTCCAATTGGGATCGCTCATACGGGAGTCATTGATCCGTCCAACCACAAAGGCAATATCCTTTCGCTCCAGGTCTTTTTTGATTCGTCCCAACAACCTCAGAAAGCTTTTTTCGTAGGCAGGAGCCAACCCACGACCTCCGTCCGACTCTCCCTGCATCCAAACAAAGGTGACGGTATAGAACGGTTTGCCGTCATAGGCTTCCCGGGCTTTCTCAATTAAGGGCCCGTATTCCTGACCGTGCTGCAACTTGGTTCGTTCCGAAGGGACCCCCTTGCCAGGAAAACGGTAGTTTTCGGGAAACTCATAATCCTTGTCCCAAAAGCGGATTCCGCGGCCCGACTTGCTATGATGAACGACCATGACCTTGTCTTTGCCAAAGGTATCTTCAACCGTTTTAACAAAACCCGCTTTTAATCCACCCGTCATATTCGATTGACCGGACAGAATAAACAAGTGATGGCCGCTCTTTTTTGGGTTTGCGGACAGACCGCAAGCCAAAGCCAACAGGAAAACCAGGAGGAAGGATTCCTTAAGAAACTTGAACGCTATGAGGCAGTGGCTCATTTTTCGCGCTTACCTCTGGTAAACCGGAATATACCGGTTCGGCGTGCCGAGTATGATAATCGCCATGGGCGTCTTGTGGGGGTAATCTTTTTCCTTTTCCTGCCACGAACCATTTGGTTGCTGTAGTGAAATAAGAGAGTCTCGAATCTTGGGGTACCACTTGGCGTATCGGTCCTCGCCAGCCTGAACCATCGCTTGCATCGCATAATAATGGGAATAATAGAAATGCCCGTTGTCTTTGCGCGAGAACATTTTCGGATCGTTCTCCAAGGTATTGAGGGCGGCCGAAACCCATTCGGTTTCCCGGTGACCTGCGAGCTGAGCGGCATAGACACCCCCGGAAGTGCAGGCAATGGTATATCCCTTCCCTTGATAGCCAAAGCCCCCTCTGCGCTCGTCAAAGGCTTGATCGCGAAGGTAGTTGGTGACTCGTTCGATAGTTTCGGCCGGAACCAGGACGCCTGCTTCGCGGGCCGATGCGAGGGAGACAAAAACCATTGCGGTGACGGAGGTGTCCTGTCCGGCGTCCGGACGAGGGGCGTATCGCCAACCGCCAAGAGGATTTTGGGATCGCAAGATAATTTCGACCACCCGTTCGAGGGCTACCTGGATCTCCTTGTTGTCCTTCGGATTACTGGTCATGCCCCAAAGCTCGGACATTGCGATGGTGAAGAGCCCGATTTCATACATTTTCACGCCCATCGCTCCGGTCGGAGAATCCTCCGCTCTTTTGAGGAGATAATTCTTAGCCCGCTCAAGTGCCTTGCCGTACTTGCCAAAACCAGGAAAGTGGCCCTCGACCATGAATGCCATCAACCCGAGACTGGTCCCGCCAATCGCATAGCCTGCCCCCTCACCCTTTTCCAAATCCTTCGAAGACCAGGAACCGTCCTTGTTCTGATTGGAGATTAAAAAGTTCAGGCCACGCTCGATCGCCTTTTCCGCTTCTTCGGTCAATTCGGGAGCCTCGGCTTCCGCAGCAGCGGGTGCTTCGATGGCTACAGGGGCATCAACGGGAGATTCCTGAGCGCCTGCAGGCATTGCGACAAAGCCAACCGTCAACAAACACCTCAGCATGGTGAGAAAACCCTGTTTTCCATTCTCAGCATCATTCATTTTGCAACCCTCTCATAATAGTTTTTCAAAAGCCTCCGGTACTCCAGCGGCAACTCGCGGGCGAAATTCTGATTCAGGGCGGCCCGATTGCGCTCGCCCAGTACCTTCCAGTCCGTCCGCTGATCTTTGGGGGTTTCTCCACTCACGAAGTCGGCAATAAACCCGGCGGAAAAATCCGACTCACTGTCGCTGCCCTCGCCATCGGCTGCCGGATCCGCGTCTTGAGCCACCGCTGGTGGAGCTGCGGTCTCCAGGATTAACGCCTGCTCGATAATGAAATGCCGTAATGTCAGCATCGCGGCTTTTTGGTGGTGCCTGACCTCATCACGACGGGATGACCCAAGGGCTGTGCTTGCCGCCACAAGCTGGGTGGTCGCAGTTTCGAGCATGGGGTGCGGATCGCCCACTTTGGAAAGTTCACGGCAACGGTCAGCCAGTTCGGCTTGCTGCCCGGCAAGGGCTTTCATCGTCTCCTTTTCACCCTTGCTCGTATCACGG
>JAURNO010000059.1 GCA_030830145.1 Verrucomicrobiota bacterium | reverse complement strand
GATAACGTAATGAGGATGACTCTCTTCGCCACTCCCACCATAGGATTTATGCCAGGAAACCTTGGGTGCGGCTACCAATGCTCCCCCCAAGCAAACCCAGGTAAGCCAAAACAAAGGAATACCTTTCAGGACTCTTTTCACTTTGCAGCTCATGGCTTGTTCTAGAATCAAAAGGAGGCCTCAAGGCAATCCTTTATCTTCTCCAAGCAGTGAACTTCGACTTGTCAAACGACTGAAATAAGAGTTACCAAGAGGTTCGAATCTGAGTAACCTCGTCGCAATTCAGGCCAACCGTCATCCTTCGATGCACCTTACCACCTCCTCAAAACTCATCCTCATTGGTAGCCTCTACCTCGCTCAGGGAATCCCCAACGGATTCTTCAGGCACACCGTGCCGGTCGTCTTTCGGGACAGTGGCCTTTCTCTGGAACAAATCGCCCTTTTTTATCCCGCCCTTTACGCTCCCTGGATTTTGAAATTCATTTGGTCGATTTTCGTGGATCGCTTTCACTCGGAAAAACAGGGCAAGTACCGAAGCTGGATCATCCCGCTGCAAATTCTTACCGCAGGAGCCTTGGTGGGCTTGGCCAATTGGCAATTCGGAAGCGCAATTTCGACCTTTGTGCTGGGGGTTGCCCTGATCAACCTCTTCAGTTCCATGCAGGATGTGTCGACCGACGGACAGGCCGTTCAGATCCTTGGTTACGGGGAACGGGGATGGGGGAATGCCGTTCAAGTCGGAACCTTTTGGATTGGGTACGTGATCGGTGGAGGGTTTATTCTGATGCTCATGAATTCTCTTGGATGGAACTTCCTTCTCGTTGCCATGTCCATTATCACCCTTTTGGCCACCATCCCCATCCTTTTTCACAAAAGACCGAACCACAGCGGGCAGGAAGGTCCGCCTTCGGGCAAGACTTTCAGCGGCCTGCTCGATTTTCTGCGGCAACCCAAAGTGCTCTTGGTACTCGGCTTGGTGGCGGCATTCCGAATGCTCGAAGGATTCATTCGTTCCCTTCTCCCCACGATGTTCAAGGACTGGGGCATGGAGTTCGAGGGGATTGGCTTGACTCTCGGAGTAGTCGCTCCCGCTGCCGCATTGGGAGGAGCTTTGATCGCCGGACTTTTGATGAATCGACTCGGTCGAATCCGGGCTCTGCTCCTGTTTGGTTCTCTTCAAATTCTCTCCGTCGGGGGTTACCTCTTCCTTAGCAGTGGTTCCCTGATTGACCCAACGGCCGTACTTCCCGTGGTCATCATCGACCACCTGGTTTCGGGGATGACGACCGTGGCTCTGTTCTCTCTCATGATGGACTGGAGTAGAAAAAGTCACGGCGGAACGGATTATACCTGCATGGATTGCATCGGAGTTTTCGCCATGATGGCCGGAGCAAGCGCAAGTTACTTGATTGCTCATTACGGTGGGTATGCAATGAGTTTCGGTTTTGCCCTTCCCCTCATCGTTCTTTCGTTGCTCGTCGTGGCCCGCCTCTATCCAAAGATTCAGGAGAGCGACCACTGGAAAAGCCCCAAGGCGGAAAAGAAATTCACGAGAAAACACGCCTGAATACCCAACGGTTTTCATTCGCCTCAATGAGAGTGGTTTTCCGTCCGATTTTCGGGCGGCACGCAAATAGATTGCACAAAGAATGAATCCAATAGTAGAAGTAGGTATGAAAAAGATCGATTGCCACGTACACTTTGTCGGAGGGGGTACTGCGCAATCGGGAACGTGGTTTACGCTGAAAACTTGGTGGGGCCGACTACAGGCACGGATGATGTTGAAGGGATGCGGGATCGAACCGTCCGCCATGCATGACGACTTGGATCTAATTTACACCGACCAGTTGGTGAAACTCATTCGGGAATCCAGCTTGGATGCTCTCGTCTTGCTTGCCCAGGACATTGCCCATGCCGACGACGGAACGCCCTTGCCCGACAAATCGAAGTTTTACGTTCCCAACGAGGTCGTGCTCGAACTGGGAAAAAGGCATGAAGAAATCATTCCGGCTGTCTCCATCCACCCCGGTCGGGCCGACGCCATGGATGAGTTGGATCGTTGCATCGAATCCGGCGCCCGCGTCCTGAAACTTTTACCCAACGTCATCAACATTGACTGCAACGACAAAAAGTACGCTCCTTTTTGGACCCGCATGGCGGAAGGAAAAGTGATCTTCTTGTCCCATACGGGAGGGGAAATGACGCTCCCGGTCATGAACAAGGCCTATGCCGATCCGCGTATTCTTACTTTGCCCTTGGAATGCGGAGTGACTTGTATCGCGGCTCATTGCGCGGGCGGATCTTATCCCGGCGACAGGGATTACACGGATGACCTCTTGAACATGTTCAAGGAGTTTCCCAATCTTTATGGAGACAACTCGGCTCTCTGCAGCCTGAACCGGAATAAGACGATCGGAAAGATTTTGGACCCCGAAGTGCAGGAACGGATTCTGCATGGGAGTGACTACCCGGTTCCCGTGTCTGGATTCGGGGTTTATTTCAAGGGTTTCCTGCCTTGGAAGGATTGGCGGCAATGGAAGGGCTGTCAAAATATCTTGGAACAGGATTATCAATTCAAAAAAGCGATGGGTTTTGAGGACGCAACTTTCACCCGTCTTTCGCAATTACTCGATCTACCTTGAAATTAGCCCTCTTATTGCTCTCCTGTTTCTTCTCGGCCCTCGGGCTTGGGTACGTGAAGTTTTTCGTACTCGGTTACCTGAGCTCGGAGGTCTATACGACCGAGGATAAAATTTGGTTAATCCAAGCCATCAACTCCTTGCTGACCGTAGGCCCCGTTCTGGCCTATGTCTTCACCGCCCCACTCGTCTCGGCCTGCGACAAGCGACGCGTCATGACGGGCAGCGCCCTGTTGACCGGAGTGGTTCTGACTTTGGGTCACTTCTCGGGCTGGCCCGGGTCCGCTTGGCTCTACCTCTTTTTGATCGGCTTGATCATGAGTGTTTACGCCGCGGCCAAGATGGCGGCCGTGCCGATCGAGGCGAAGGAAAGCGGCCGCAGTCCCTTTTTCGTCAATGGTATGCTCTCGGCGGTTTTCATCGTCGGAATGCTGACGGGCTTGCCCTTGGGCGCCTATTGTTACGAGTGGGACGTTCTCCGGGGGGTCGCTTTGGGCATCGGGATCTTTGTTTTGGCTTCCGCCTTCGCGTTGGGTTTGACTTACCGGAATGAACGAAAGATCCCTTTCGGCAAAGCCTACGCCAACTTGGTGGAAGACTCGATTTCCCTTTTCGTCCGATACTTCCCGTACTTGGTATCGTCCCCCCTGATTTGGGGCGTGGCCGGAGCAGTCAGCCTGGCGGTTACCGCCTATGCCGAGCAACAGGAGTTGGGAGGAGCCACCGAATGCAGCCTGATGTCGCTCTATGCGGCAATAGGCATTATCCTGGGTAACGTTTTGTCCCCCCGCTTGGCGCCCAAGCGGTATGGCGCATCCTTTGTATCAGGATTATTCATCTTGGCGTTGATTGCCTGCATACCGGTTTTCGTGGAAACAGGTCTCAGTCAGGTAGACGATCCGAAAAAGATTTATTTCCCCTTGGCCGTTTACATTGGTTTCATCGGTTTGTTTTTCGGAATTTGCTCGAACTTGATTGATGCGGAATACCTGCAACGCGTCGGTGAAGAAGGCAAGGAAGGCACCGGTGCGTCTTTACACAGTTTCTGCATTGCAGGCTTTGCCTTTTTGGTTTGCGCCATCGTTGGTCTTTCCATCCTACGCGGATGGATGGACGCAATTTCACAGTTTGTCCTGCTTTCGGCATTGGTCGCAATTGGGGTCATCCCTCTGTTTGCATTGGCTTTGAAGGCAGGTTCATTGAACCGCGTTTTGAGCTTCGTCCTTTCACGGTTCTTCGGATTGCTTCTGAGTTTACGCTACCGGGTCAAAGTGATTGGGCTTGAGAAAATACCCCAAG
>JAURNO010000058.1 GCA_030830145.1 Verrucomicrobiota bacterium | reverse complement strand
TCCTGTTCGGAATCGGAGAGAAACTTAAGAATGGGCGATTTCCATTCCCCCTTTTCGGACTTGATGAAAGCGAGGCCTTTGGCTCCGAGAGATTTAGCGGTTTCCTCGAGGTGCTTGAGTTCGCCTTGCGTGATGTCGGCAAGTCCTTTTGCGTTGAAAGCTTTGACTGCTCCGCCCGACGAAACGGCCCCCGCGAATACCTTGAAGTCGGAATTGCGGAAGTCTTCCGAAAAGTCGACGATTTCAAGGTCAAAGCGCATATCCGGTTTGTCGCTCCCGAAACGGTTCATTGCTTCCTCGAAGGGCATGCGCAAAAATGGAGTTTGGATTTCCTCTCCCAAAGTCTTTTGCCAAACCTCTTTCAACAACCCCTCGATCAAGGCATACATATCCTCCCTGTCGATAAAGGACATTTCCAAATCGACTTGGGTGAACTCGGGTTGTCGGTCCGCTCGCAGGTCTTCATCCCGAAAGCATCGGGCAAGTTGATAATACCGTTCCACACCCGCGACCATAAGCATTTGCTTGTACTGTTGGGGTGATTGGGGGAGAGCGTAAAATTTACCGGGATTCAACCTGCTGGGAGCAAGAAATTCTCTTGCCCCTTCGGGTGTGCTTTTGAAGAGGATCGGTGTTTCGATTTCCAGGAATCCCTGGTCGTCGAAAAAGGTTCGGATTGCCATGGACGCTTGGTGCCTGAGCTTCAAGGCTTGCAGGTTGGAGGCCCTTCGTAAGTCCAAGTAGCGATAGGTTAACCTGAGGTCCTCGCCTACTTTGTCCGCAGAATCGTCCAATGGAAATGGTGGCGTCTGGGATCGGTTGTGTACGATAATCGTTTGGGCGAATAACTCGATGTCACCGGTATCAAGGTTGGGGTTCGCAGTGCTTTCCTCACGGTTTCGGACTTCGCCGGATACTTCGATCACGCTTTCGGGTTTGAGCTCCGAAAAGAGCTCGGCCAAGGTTTGGTTTTCGGGATCGAGCACGACTTGAGTTTTGCCCTCGCGGTCCCGTAGGTCGAGAAAGAAGACTCCTCCGTGGTCCCGTAAAGAATCGATCCAACCGACTAAGGTTGCAGGGGATCCAGCGTTTTCCGTTCGAAGTTGATTGCAGTGATGGCTTCGTTTCATACCTTAATAAAAAAAGGGCCTACCATAGGTGATTGAATCGACGAAGGCAAGCGGGATGAGTATCCCATTCGTGCCTTTCGAATTTTTATACTCGCCATCATTCCTTCATGCGACATGGAGTAGAATTACAAAATGAAAAATCGTTACGTAGTTATTATGGCGGGGGGCAAGGGAGAGCGCTTTTGGCCTCAAAGCCGTCTCAAGCGTCCCAAGCATCTTCTTCCCATTGTCGGCAACACGGCCATGCTTTCCCAAACCATCGAGCGTTTGGAGGGCCTTGTTCCACCCGAAAGAGTTTTTGTCATAACCAATTTGGAGCAACGAAAGGCGGTTTTGGAAACTTGCCCAAGCTTGCTTCCTGAGAGGGTTATCGGGGAACCCGAAGGACGAGATACGGCAGCTGCAGTCGGATTGGCGGCATTGTTGGTGGAGAAAGAAGGTGATGATTCCGCTTTCGCCTTGTTGCCTGCGGATCACGTGATCGAAAACGGCGAGGGCTTTCGGGCCACGCTTCAGTCGGCCTTTGAAGTTGCGGAAGCCGAAGAAGTTCTCGTAACCGTGGGGATCAAGCCCACCTTTCCATCAACGGGGTACGGTTATCTTGAAAAAGGGAAGCCATTGGACTTGCCAGTCTCAGCACCTTTGAGTCAAGTAAATCGATTTGTCGAGAAACCTGATCTTAAGACTGCCCAGGTCTACCTCGAGGATGGGTCTTACTTTTGGAACGCGGGCATGTTTGTTTGGCGCCCAAGTGTGATTTTGGCAGAAATTAACCGTTTGGCCCCTAAATTGTCTCTGGGTTTGAGCAAGCTGAAGACAGGGTGGGGGGATTCGGGGGATTTGGAGCAGGCAATGGCCAAAATCTATCCATCCTTGGAAAAGATATCGATCGATTTCGCAGTGATGGAAAAAGCGGATGAAGTGGTAATGGTCGAATCCGGGTTTGATTGGGACGACGTTGGGGAATGGCCCGCGATCGGTCGGCACTACCCGAAGGATGAAAACGGAAACGTGTTCAAGGGAGCTGGCCTGGCCATTGATTCTTCCGATAACCTTACTTTCTCGGAAGACGGTCACTGTATTTCTCTGCTCGGAGTAAAGGATTTGATCGTCGTTCAGTCGGGAGACGCGACTTTGATTTGCCACAAGGATTGCGCTCAGCAGGTCAAGGAGTTGGCCCGTCGAGCGTGCGACCTGCATCCGGAACTGGGCTGAGGCTCTGATATGCCGGTTTATCTTGGCATTGATTACGGTACCAAGCGGATGGGGTTGGCTTGGGCGGATGAGTTGGGCATTGCGTTGCCCTTGACGACGATCCCCGGAGTGGATTCTGAGTCTTGTTGGGATAAACTGCGTCACATTGTGGAGGCTCGCCGGGTTTCCCATTTTGTGGTGGGTTATCCTCTTCATATGGATGGTTCCGTTGGGAAAAGGGCCAACGAAGTAGATCGATTCGTGAGCCGGTTGGTGGACGAGTTTGACCTTCCCGTAAGCAAAGTGGACGAAAGGTTGACGAGTTTGGCCGCAGAGGAGTCCCTCGGAAAAAAAGGCAAATCAAAGGATGGAAAAATCGATGCCACTGCAGCCAGTCTTATCCTCAAGGATTTCTTGGATGGAGGAAAAGAAATCGAATGACGACCAGGTGGCGATGCATTTGCGCCTATGACGGAACTGATTTTTCCGGTTGGCAAAAGCAACCCTCCGGTGATGCCGTTCAAGACAAGATCGAGATGGGGTTGGAAAAAATTTTCCAGCATTCGATTCGGACGATTGGAGCTGGCCGTACGGATGCGGGGGTTCATGCGAAAGGACAAGTCTTTCATTTCGATGCGGACTGGAAGCACGGTCCGGAAAAAATGTTGCAGGCTCTGAGGTCTCATCTTCCGGTAGGAATCAGCCCTCGTTCTCTTTCAGTTGTTCGGCCAAATTTTCATGCTCAGATTTCGGCCAAGGGAAAGATCTACCGATACCGTTGTGTTTTTGGTTGGGCCATGCCGCAAGAGGATCGATTTGTCCTGTCTTTGAAGAACCGAAAGCTCGATTTTGAAAAAATGAAGGCAGCCTCGGTTGACCTGATCGGTACGCATGATTTTTCTTCTTTTGCCGCTTCCCGTGGGAATGAAAAAGACGAAAGTTCAGTCCGTACGGTATGGGATATCAGAATTCTCAACCGTGCCCGATCGGTCGATATTGTGGTTTGGGGCGGAGGCTTTCTTTACAAGATGGTCAGGAGTATTGCCGGAGCTTTGCTTGACGTGGGGACGGGGAAAATCGAGCCTTTTGAGATAAAGGAAATGCTTGAGGCGAAAAAGAGAACCGAACGAGTCGTAAGCGCCCCTGCCAAAGGTCTCTGCCTCGACAAGGTCTTTTACAGGAGTCCCGTTGCAAAATGATTTCTTTGCCCAAAGTCAGGCTCAGGAGATTGCTCAATGTGATGGGTGATTTTTTGTTTCCGGGAAACTGCCCGGTTTGCGAGGGCCCTCCCTATCAGGATCCAAATACCTACGTATGCGAGGCATGTTTGGATAAAGTTGCCTGGGTTCAACCAAACGGGTGTAAGCGTTGCGGGCTTCCGATGTCGGGTTTTGGTTTCGAAGGACTTACCTGCGCCGGTTGCCGGGAGAGTGATCCGTGCTTCCATTCAGGTCGTTGCCTTTTCGTCTTGGATCAAACGGCCAAGAAATTAATTCACGAAATAAAATACCACGGTGTGCGTGGAGTTCTTGGAGACATGGCTCATTGGCTTGACCGAACACCCGGTGTTCGTGAGTTTCTCCAAGGCTCGGTTTTGGTTCCCGTGCCTCTGCATCGAAAGAGAATGCGCTCAAGAGGCTTTAATCAAAGCTTGTGGATTGCTCACGCCTTGAGAAAAGAAATAGGGGCTGGGACGGAGGTGGTGGAGATGTTGGAGCGCAACAGGGATACGCCAACCCAAACTCGATTGGACCGTTGGGCAAGAAAAGCTAACGTGAAAAATGCCTTTGCCCTTAAACCGGGAACTAGTTTTAATGGGGAAACTCCTGTGGTTCTCATCGATGACGTCTTCACGACCGGAGCAACTCTTGACTCCTGTGCCCAAGTTCTCTTAGAAAGTGGCATAGACAAAGTGAATGTCTTGGCCTTGGGGCACGGATAAATAAATATTTAAACATGGCATTGTTCAGCAAACCCAAATATTCGAATGTAACGGTAAAGTCCCGAGAGGGAGTCCCCAAAGGGGTCTGGACGAAATGTCCGGAGACCGGCGAGATGGTTTTTGCCAAGGAGTTGAAAAACAACCTTATGGTCGTGCCCAACAGTGGATATCATTTTCCGCTTTCCGCTCCGGATCGTATTGCCTCCCTTGTCGACGAGGGGACTTTCGTTGAGCAGGATTCAAACCTTCGTTCGACCGACCCACTCGATTTCAAGGGTATGGCTTCTTACAAAGACAAGTTGGGACAGAACAAGGAAAAGACCGGGTTGGAAGATGCGGTCGTTTGCGGAGTCGGAAAGATGGGTGGAAAATGGGTTAGCCTTTCGGTTATGGACTTTCGTTTTCTGGGAGGAAGCATGGGGTCGGTCGTCGGGGAGAAAATTACCCGGGCGATCGAGCGCGGGTTGGAGTTTTCCATTCCCGTAATCATAGTTTCCGCTTCGGGGGGAGCCCGTATGTACGAAGGTATCCTCAGTCTCATGCAAATGGCAAAAACAAGTGCCGCCTTGGCTCGTTTGTCGGAAGCAGGCATCCCTTATATTTCAATCCTGACCAATCCGACCATGGCTGGAGTGATGGCTAGTTACGCCACCTTGGGAGACGTGATCATCGCTGAACCGAAAGCCTTGATTGGTTTTGCGGGTCGCCGCGTGATTAAGGAAACCACCCATGCCGATTTACCTGAAGGTTTTCAAACCTCCGAGTTTTTGCTCGAACATGGTTTGATCGACCAAATCGTCACGCGGCACGAAATGCGTGACCGTTTACTATCTCTAATCAGCCACCTGGGTCACTCGTTGAAGGGTAAAGAGCCCGTCGACGCAGTCAAGCGCTCACCTCGTAAAAAAACCGCCAAGGCCAAACGTGGTTCCACTAAAGCGTCCCCCTCCTCAAGAAAAGCGAACGACTGAGCCAAGGGGTAGTATTTTCTTCGCGACCAACCCTAAATCAGCGTGAAAGATGTCTCGGAGTACCTTTATGCGCTCCGTAACCGTGGATCAAGCTTCGGAGTGGAGAGAATGGAGCGGTTA
>JAURNO010000057.1 GCA_030830145.1 Verrucomicrobiota bacterium | reverse complement strand
TCTGCGGCCAAGCTCGATGAGGGAGATCCCTCCATGGTCGCTCTTGCCAGCGTGTTGCTTAACTTGGACGAAACCCTCATGAAACCCTGAAGCCATGGACCTTTCACTCAACTTGAAAAACACCCAGGCTATCACCCGCCGTCACTTCTTCGGTCAAGCCGGATTGGGATTTGGCTCCATCGCCTTAAACCATTTGCTGGCGAGTAATGGCTACGCGGCAAAGGAAAAAGGATTCCGGATCCCGGCCAAGGCCAAATCGATCATTTATCTTCATATGGCGGGGTCGCCGTCGCAAATCGACCTGTTCGAAAACAAGCCCGCCCTGACAAAGTACCACGGCAAGGACTGTCCCAAGGAATACCTCGAGGGCAAACGCTTTGCCTTCATCAAGGGCACCCCCAAGATGATGGGGCCGGTTTTTGACTACAAGAAACACGGGCAGAGCGGACAATGGGTGAGCGAACTACTACCCGGACTAAGTTCGGTGATCGATGACGTGTGCGTCATCCGATCCATGAACACCGAACAATTCAATCACTCCCCCGCACAGCTTCTCCTTCAAACGGGAAACTCTCTCCTCGGCTCGCCCTCCATGGGCTCATGGGTCACCTATGGTCTGGGCAGCTCCAATGAAAACCTCCCCGGATTTGTTGTTCTAGCCTCCGGCGGCAAGACGCCTAGTGCCGGAAAATCCCTTTGGGGGTCGGGCTTCCTCCCAACCCTCTATCAAGGTGTGCAATGCCGCACTGATGGAGGGGATCCTATCCTCTATCTTTCCGACCCAAAAGGGCTGAGCCGCAAAGCCCGCCGCAAAACGCTCGATGCCATTCGGGACCTCAACGAGTACCAGCACAAGCATGTGGGTGACCCGGAGACCCTAACGCGGATTTCCCAATACGAACTGGCCTTCCGCATGCAAATGTCGGTCCCCGAAGTGATGGACCTGAAAAAAGAACCCGAGCATATCCTGAAGCTATATGGGGCGAGGCCCGGGCATGTCTCGGAATCCGAATCGGCGGCCGACCCGCGCCAACTCTACAAAGGCAACGACCCCACCTTTGCCAATAACTGTCTTCTGGCCCGACGCTTGGTCGAGAATGGAGTGCGCTTCGTCCAGCTCTACGACTGGGGTTGGGATCATCACGGTTCCTCTCTAGGCGAATCGATCGACGAAACCTTGCCCATCAAGTGCCAACAGATCGATCGGGCCATTGCCGGTTTGATCACCGACCTCAAGCAACGTGGCTTGTTTGAGGAAACCCTGATTGTCTGGGGCGGTGAATTCGGGCGCACGCCGATGATGCAAAACAACGTTCGCAATGAATTGAAGAAAGGATTCTACGGTAGAGATCATCACCCACACGCCTTTACCATGTGGATGGCGGGAGCAGGCATCAAGCCGGGTGTCTACGGACAAACCGATGACATTGGCTATTACATTGCCGAGAACCCAGTCGGAATCCGGGATCTCCAGTCCACCATCCTCCATCAAATCGGTCTTGACCCACACCGGTTCAGTTTTGCCTATCAGGGCCTAAATCAAAGACTGATCGGACCGACCGAGGAAGGGAAAGTCATCAAGGGAATTCTTGCCTAAAGTTTTATCATGCATTCATCCCGGATAGATAACCGTACCCCGTTGATTCAAGCCAAGCCTTTCCACCGTTTTTTTATTCCTTTGCTTTTGCTTGGAATGCTTTGCGGTCTGGACTCAACATTTGGAAAAAACACCCTCTTCCCCGTAGCATCCACTCCGCAAAAACTTAGCCCACTGATGGAAAGGGAACTGCGCGGCTGTTTCGATTTCTTTTGGGAAGAATGGGTATCGGACCCAAAGAGTCCGACCTATGGGATGACGAACGGCGATTACGTGGGTATGAAAATCTACAGCCCACTGGCAATTGAGGAACAGGGCTTTTATTTCACCGCCATCATAATCGGCGTGGAACGGGGATGGATCTCCAGGAAAGAGGGCGAGAAACGAATCCTCATTACCCTCAAGACGCTCAAAAACCTCAAGCGGATCAATGGGTTCTGGTACCACTTCATCGACCCCGATACCGGCAAAAGGGGATGGAAGGATTCCCACAACATCGAGCTCAGCAATGCTTCCACCGGAACCATGCTCTTGGGAGCCTTGGCCGCTTCGGAATATTTTGGTGGAGAGATCGAAACCCTGACCAACCAACTATACGCAGAGATGAATTGGAAATGGTTCACCAACCCGGAAACCAAACATCCCTACCTTGCCTGCTATCCCGAAGACCTTCCGAAGAAAGTCCCCCACGGAATTAACAAAGAGGGAATGTTCGGAGGATGGTCCGCCTACAGCGAACACATCTTTCTCTATATTTTGGCAGCCGGTTCTCCCAATCCGGACTTCGCCACGGGAGCGGATTCCTACTATGCGATGAAAACCTACAAAGGCAGCTACAAGGGCGAAACCTTTATCTTTTGCGGAACGGGCGCCGCCTTTACCTACCAATGGACGCACGCCTTTATTGATTTTCGGAACCTGCGCGACAAACTGGGCCGAGATTGGTTTGAGAATTCACGGCACGCCGCTTTGGCCGCCCGTCAATACGCAATCGACAATGCTCACCGCATCAAGGGACTCGGCCCGAACTCGTGGGGGATGTCCGCCTCGATCAGCCCATCGACTGGCTACAGTGGGTATTACGGCTCCCATCCGATCGGAGTCGGCCACAAACTTCTGGAAGACGGAACGGTTGCTCCCTACGGCGCCCTTTCCTTCCTGCCCTTCACTCCCGTGGAATCAATGGCTGCCCTTGAACACATGTACAAGATTCCCGGCCTGGTCGGAGAATACGGACTATACGACGCCTACAGCTACCTGACCAAGGCCAAAGGCGACCAACCTTGGATCGCAGAGAGTTACCTTGGAATCGACAAGGGCTTGGTCCTCTTGATGTTCGAAAATTACTCGACCCAGCTCATTTGGCGTTTGCTCCATCAAAACGCTCATATCCAAAAGGGCTTGCAAGTCTTGCAGTTCGAATCGAAAAAGTAACACTCTTTATATGGTATGCAACTCCTGATGAAATTGATTCGAGTCACTCCCCCCTTCCTTCTTGCGGGAATTATTGCTGGTGCAACAACCTTTGCATCAGATGGAAAGAAGGTATCATTCGGCAGAGACGTGCTCCCCATTCTTTCGGACCGTTGCTTTTCATGCCATGGACCCGATGCTCATGACCGAAAGGCAAAACTTCGGCTTGATCAGGCCGACGGCCCTGACGGAGCTTACAGGACGCATGACGATGTAACCGCAGTCAAACCGGGTTCACTCGAGGACAGCGAACTGTGGTACCGCATCACTACGGACGATCCGGATGATTTCATGCCTCCCGAGAACGCTCACAAGAAGCCACTCAACAAGGAAGAACAATCAGTCATCAAGCAATGGATCGAGGCAGGTGCTCCTTATGAAAAGTTCTGGGCCTTCGTTCCTCCCGGGAAACCAAAGACTCCGAAGATCAAAAATGATTCATGGAGCGAACTTACCATCGACCGCTTCGTTTTGGCCAAGCTCGAATCCCTGAATCTCAAACCTTCGAAGGAGGCCGACAAAAGAAGCTTAATCAGGAGGGTTACCTTCGACTTGACGGGCCTTCCACCTACCCTCGATGAAATCAAAGACTTTCTCTCCGACGATCGTCCCCAAGCTTACGAAGCTTTGGTCGATCGACTGTTGACCAAGGAGCAATATGGGGAACACATGGCTCGCTACTGGTTGGACTTGGTCCGTTTTGCCGATACCAATGGAATGCACAAGGACTTCTACCGAAACTTCATCG
>JAURNO010000056.1 GCA_030830145.1 Verrucomicrobiota bacterium | reverse complement strand
TGTCACGGGCAAAGCAGTAAACCTTCAATCCATGGCGCGGATTCCAACCGGACCCTTTCGGATGGGAGCGGAGGGCCCCGAATGCTGGTCAAGCGACGGTGAAGGCCCAATCCGGGAATTCGAGTTGGAAGATTATTGGATCGATCGATGTTGCGTGACCAATTCGGAGTTCGAAACCTTCGTCGAGGAAACCGGATACCAAACTGAGGCTGAATCATTCGGGTGGTCCATCGTATTCATGGGACAGATTCCCAAGGCTCAAAAAAAACGAAAAAGCTTCGAAACAGTGGTCGGGATGCATTGGTGGGCAAAGGTCGAAAAAGCCGATTGGCGCAAACCGGGCGGCCCCGGAACAAACATCCGGAAACTTGGCGACCATCCGGTCGTTCACGTAAGCTGGAACGATGCTTTCGCCTATGCCCAATGGGCAGGAAAAAAACTACCCACGGAAGCGCAATGGGAAAAAGCGGCCCGTGGAGGACTTGATCAAAAACGCTACCCATGGGGGGACGATTTTACGCCCAAGGGAAAACACCAATGCAACATCTGGCAGGGGAAATTTCCCGACAAGAACACGGCTGAGGACGGCCACCTATGGACCGCCCCGGTAAAAAGTTTTCCGGCCAACGGGTTTGGACTTCATAATGTGTCGGGCAACGTTTGGGAATGGACTTCCGATTGGTTTCACCCCACTTGGCGTCAAACAGCCGGGAACAAGAATCCGACCGGTCCTAGTGAAGGAACCGAAAAAGTGATCAAAGGGGGCTCTTTTTTATGCCACGATTCCTACTGCAACCGCTACCGACCGGGAGCCCGCACAAGGAACACGCCCGACTCGTCGACCTCACATACTGGGTTTCGCCTCGCCTACAGCGAAGATTGAAGAAGAAGACCATTTTCTTCGACAAGCAAGGGTTGGAACGGGTAGAAATTTTTAGTCCCGTACTTATTCCAAAACCAAGCACCCAAGATGACATTGAAAACAAACGCCCTGAAACTGTTGCTTTTTCTTTTTTCCGCCTTTGCCCTGCTCGCCAAGGAAACGCAAAAAAAGCCAAACATCCTTTTCATCTTCACCGACGATCAGTCCCATCGCACCGTCGGTTGCTACCCTGAATCGCCCGATTGGGTGAAGACTCCAAACATCGATTCCCTTGCTCAAAACGGAATCCGTTTCGCGAACTGTTACATGGGTTCATGGTGCATGGGTTCGCGGGCAACCCTGCTCACTGGCCATCAGACCTACGGGGTTAAGTCTATGCGGATGGAGGGGGAATACCCGGGAAGTTCCTACGATGCCCAAAAATGCCCATTCTGGCCTGCAGTCTTCAGAAAAAAAGGATACCAGACCGCCCAAGTCGGAAAATGGCATACCGGAACGGACAACGGATTCGGTCGTGATTGGGATTTTCAGAAAGTCTGGAACCGGCCCGCCTTCCCCGACAATGCAGGCAATTACTTCAAGGAACAATTGATCCAAACCAACGGCCCCAAACCCGTCATGACCCAAGGATACTCCACCGACAACTACACCAAGTGGGCCGACGAGTACATCCGGGGTGGCCATGGAAAGAAAGAGGACAAGCCCTTCTATCTTTGGGTGTGCTATGGGGCCGTTCACGGACCCTTCACCCCAGCCAAGCGACACTTCGAAAACTATCCCGCTGCCAAGGTGACAGTCCCTGCCGACATTTATCCACCCCGCAAAGGAAAACCCGAATACTCTCGAAACAAAGAACAATGGGTAAAAGGACCGAACGACTTGCCCGTTCTCAAGGCGGGTCGGTTTGCCGGTCGGACCGTCACTGGAAAGTTCATTCACGGCACCGACATTCATTCCCTGGAGAGACAATACAACCAAGGAGTCCTCGCGATCGACGAAGGGGTAGGCAAACTGATCAAGGCGCTGAAGGAAACCGGGCAGTACGACAACACCTTGATCGTATTCGGAGCCGACCAGGGGATAGCCTGGGGACAAAAGGGCTTTCAAATGAAACTCGCCCCCTATGACGGAACCATCCGTGGCCCCCTGATTGTGAGCATGCCGAAAAAATTTCCGAGCGGGAAAGTCTGCCCCAAACCAGTCGGCGGGGCCGACTTGGTCCCCACCTTCTTCCAAACCGCCGGTCTAGAACTGCCTTGGAAAATGCACGGGCGCGACCTGACTCCCCTTTTGGAGAAACCCGAGCGGAAGGATTGGAAAAGCCCCCTGCTTCTGGCTCACACGGGCATGAGCTTTGGAGAAGACTGCGATGAGGTGATCGACATGAAGGACGACCCCATTTACCAAAAGCAACGCGTACCCTGGTGGGTTTCGTTACGTACCGACCGCTACAAGTATATCCGCAATCTCCTGCCTGGAGAAACCGAAGAGTTGTACGACATGAAGAAAGATCCCAATGAATTGATTAATTTGGCGGTCAATGACAAGCACTTGAATCTTCTTCGCAAGCTCCGAAAGAAAACGATTTCCGAACTCGAAAGAACGGACTGCAAGTTTGCCCGCAAGATGCCTGAAGTGCGCAACCCATAGGCAATAAAAGCGAGCTCATGAGCAAATATCTTTTGCCCTTTTACGCTTTCTTTTCGCAGGAAATCTCTTTGAAAAAAGGAAAAAAACAAAGCCATAGATGAATCGTACTTGGGCATGGAAAAAAACCTGCCACAAGGAGCAACCCCCTAAGCCTCGTCCTGTCCCTATTTATCAGGAATCTCGTTGAGGGTGTAATACGCCACGTCGTGGAGAAGGGAGTGATTCTTACCCTTCAGACGAATGCCATGCATCTTCAACTCGTGCACATTGCCCTTGACCATCCCCTCGACGGTTAAGCGGACGCTCTTGCCATCCTTTGCGGGAACCGCTTTTTTGATCACGGGAACGGATTTGTCGACAACCGGACTGCCATAACCCGACTGATAGATATAGGTGTAGGACTCCATGGCATAGGAAGAAACGTCAGCCAAGGTTTTGGCATCCGCCGCCTTGGTGAAAGTGAGCTCGAAGCCATCGGGCTTGACCCTCATTTCATGAACTTCGAACGGTATCTTGCCCGTCCAGTTCACGCGCTGGAAGGAAAAGGGATTTTTACCAGTCGATCCCCACCCTCGATTGGTCCCACCGGTGAACATACTGCCGTCCGCAGCAAAACGAGCCACAATATTGCCCGACCCAAAACCCTTCACGAAGGGGAAAGCCGCTCCTTGGTAAAATCCGTTTACCTTCTCTAGAAAGACCCGGTGAATCTTCGAATGGGTCTGCTCGGAAACGAAAAGCTGGTT
>JAURNO010000055.1 GCA_030830145.1 Verrucomicrobiota bacterium | reverse complement strand
TGAAAGACTGCTCCTCAAGGACAAAAGCATTTGAAGAAGCGGTTGCCGGTTCCACCCGGTCCGATACGGACACGGACGGGATGCATGCAACGAGGGCAGTTCCCTACGTAAGAGTCCCCGGTCTTGTTCTTGTAAATCCTGCCGTAAGTCCCGCAGCTAACGTAATGAATCCCGAGGAAAGGCCTTTCCTTTCCTCCGGGTGACGGGTTCGAGGAGGGGCGACTCTGATTCATTCCGAACTCAAACCTTGAATACCGCGAATCAATCCGTCCACGCGATTTCCCAGCAAGTTCGCTTGAACGGTAAGTCCGTCGTGCCCTTCTATTACTTCGGAGACCCAAGTTTTGACTCTTTCCTCAAGAAACTTGAGCTTCTTTTGGGCTTCAGGATCAGCTGCTAGAGCCTCAAAGCTGGTTTGCAAGTCGTTTTCAGCCGCATCCGATTGCCCAAGCATTTCCTGCAAGGCCTGTAGGGATTTCTGGATTTGATCGGCATTGACCTGCTCGTCCGAATCTTGCAGGGGTCCGAGAAAATGGGGGGCCGCGGGCTGATTGATCTTGGGGGCGCTTGCACTCGCATCCTTGAAAAGTTTGAATGAAGTATCGGCTCCGTTTTGGCTGAAAAGGCTTTTCTGGTTGAACTCCAAACTACAAAGCCATTTGAGTTCTTGCCTGAGCTCCTTGAACTTATCACGGGATTTTTTTTCGTCCTCCAGAGTAATGGATCGAATAATATCAGCTTTCATGGTTGCCGCCAAATCTCCTATTTCTTCCAAAATCTCTACGGTGCGAACCAGCACGTTTTGTTGCGTCTGAAGAAAGGAAACGGCGGATTGCAAATGCTCCTCAAGATTTTGCTTGGTCTTGAGAGGGGCTTGGTCATCCCCGATAGGCAATTTTTTCCGAGTTTTCTTGGATAGGCGTAATCGCATGTTGTGAAGAATAAGATCTAGGGTCCAATCCTATTAGTGATCGAATAAGAGCTGTGAATCAAGCGGAAATGGTTGAGGTGCATGATAGGTCGGCCCGACCCAAGGCGGAAGGAGCATAGGTTCCTCCACCCAAAAGCCTTTCTCCATCATACAGGGCAAGCACTTGCCCGGGGGCAAGGGCCCGTTGAGATTCGCTAAATACCACTTCGGCCCGAGAATCATCAAGGGAACGAAAGGAAAGGGCAACCGACGGGTCCCGATAACGAGTCTTTCCCAAAAGTTCAAATTCTCCGGAAAGAGGCTGGCCTCCAAGAAAAGAAAGGTTCTCGACCTCATAACGCCTTCCCCAAAGCGTAGGCTCTTCGGGATTCTCGAAGGCAACGATTAGTTGGTTGGACGATTCCTCCTTGCCAGTGACGACGAAATTTTCGTGGTCCGCATTCGAGGGCACTCCAATCCCCCTTCGTTGGCCCAGAGTATATCGATGAAGACCTTGATGCCGGCCGACGACTTCGCCCTTCGTTGTAACGATATCACCCGGCTTGTCCTCGATGAAAGTAGATAGAAAGTCAGGCACCTTGACCTTTCCAAGAAAGCAAATCCCTTGGCTGTCCTTCTTCTCGGCAACGGAGAGATCAAGTTCCCGGGCAATTTCACGAACCTTTGGCTTCTCAATTTGACCGAGAGGAAAACGAGCCCCTGATAGCTGCTCCCGCGTGATCCGGGCTAGAAAATAAGATTGATCCTTGTTTTTGTCTCGTCCCTCCCAAAGTTCCGCTTTTCCACCGGCGGTAATCTTGCGGATGCAGTAATGGCCGGTAGCCAAACCATCAAAACCGTTTTCGCGAGCATGCTCCAGCAATGCTCCGAACTTCATTGCCCGGTTGCAAAGAACATCCGGGTTCGGAGTGATGCCGTCTTCGTAACCCTTGACCATCGGTAAAACGACTTCCCGTTGGTAGAAATCAATCAAGTTCACGACTTGGAACGAAATCCCCAGGGTATCCGCCACCGCTTCGGCATCAGCCAAATCCTTTGCCCCCGGACAATCACCGAGAAGGTCGTCCTCATGCTCCCAAGTTCTGACGTAAACGCCCTCAACCTCATGCCCTTGATCCTTCAACAGGGCAGCTGCAACCGAACTGTCCACCCCACCCGAAAGAGCTACCAATAGGCGTTCTTTAGCTGTTCCCGACATAAGAACATCATAATGGCGACTGTTTCCAAAAAGAGCAAAATTTTTCGATTGGCGTTCTGCCGATCGTTCGGTTTGCTAATTGCGGTGTACGAAGGAGGGGGAAAGATTTGGCGCAGAGAGGATACTCAGGGCATCGTTTTTTTGGAGACGGACTGGGATGGTTCCAGCCTACCCATGGATCTCGTTGAAATTGCGGGCATGGCGGGCTCTCAGTTCGAGGCAGTCGACCCATGGGAACGGGCTAAATTGGGAGGCTACGCAAAAATCGGAGCCAAAGTCGTTTTCTTGCTCGAACCCGAGCGGTTCCCTTACCTGTTCAAGAGGAACGATCGCGAGGTGTTTCTGGCATGCGAATGGAACGGGTGGGCCGAAGCAATCAATGACGAATGTTGGAAACTGGATTTGGAGGGTGAAAATCTTTGTCTTTGGATGAATTGGGAGGATCTCACCCACCTTGACTCGTTTGCGTTCAAGTTCATTACAGACGATGGCATTTGGCTCGGACCGCCGGATCCGTTCCCCGGGATCGAAGAAAACTTTCCAGGCGCCGTTAATTTTGTTTTCGAACAAGGCCGGTCAGGCAAGGACATGATTGGCTTTCACATAAGTGGCTCTCCCGATAGCCACAAGCTTGACTTCCTTAAACGGGAAAGACCGATGGGGGAATTTGGATATCGCGAACGTTCCAACGGGAGTTGGTTCCGAGCTTATGCCCCAAGGGCCAAGCAGGTCAATTTGGAGATTTTCGAGGATGACACCGAAAACGTTGAAACCGTTCGCTCCATGGTTTCTCAGGATGACGGCAGTTGGACGGTCGAATTTCCCGAAAAATCAACTGGAAAACTTTATCGCTTGGCAATTATTTTTGAATGGTACGGCGACCCCCGAGAAAGCTTGACGAAAAAGATACTGGATCCGTATGCCCTGGCAACGGTTGGAAGAGAGGGCCCGGGCATTGCAATCAATCCACCGCCCCCAGTTCCTCAAGAAAGTATGTTTACTCCTCCCGACATGGCGAACCTGGTCATTGCGGAAGCCCACCTGCGAGATCTATTGGCCCACGCGCCCTGTGCATTGGACGAAGAAGAACGCATGGAATTCAGGGGTCTGTCAAAATGGCTGAAATCGGAAGATTGTTACCTCCGCAAGCTGGGCGTCAATGCAGTTGAGCTCCAACCTGTCCTCGAATTCGACTCCCAATCAAAAGAAGAGTACCACTGGGGATACATGCCCGTCAGTTTCATGGCACCAGCTTCCGCATATGCAAGTGACCCCCAAAACGGATCCGCCATCGATGAATTCAAGGAATTGGTCAAGGCCTTTCACGATGCCGGATTGGCCGTCATTCTCGATGTCGTATACAACCATGTCGGAATCCCCAATCATTTGGCTGCCATAGATCGGGAATTATACTTCTCAACCGATGAAATCGGTAGACTGACCAACCACAGTGGATGCGGAAACGATCTGAATTGCCAATCCGAAGCAGCCCGCAAACTTGTGCTCGACAGCGTTATCCACTTGGTTCGAAGCTTTGACCTAGACGGTTTTCGTTTCGACCTCGGCGAACTCATTGGTATCGAGTTGCTGGGCGAGATCGAGGATGAGTTGAAGAAAATCAAGCCGGGCATAATCCTGATTGCAGAACCTTGGAGCTTTCGCGGACGTTTGCCCGAAAGAATGAACCTGACCGGCTATTCTCTTTGGAGTGATTCCTGCAGAGAAAGAATCCTTGCTTTCGTGAAGGAAGATCACCCGCAACCCAAGGTAGTCTTTGAACTGCTCAGAGGAATACTCGACAAAGAAAACGAGCATCCATGGCAGTCCGTTAACTACTTGGAAAGTCACGACGATTACGCTTTCATCGACCGTCTCTGCAAACCGGATCAATGGAAAGACGGCAAACCGCCTTACGAGATTGAGAGGAAAGCCCGTTTGGCCTTGGGTTTGGTCTTGCTTGCCCCGGGAATCCCGATGCTTTCGGCAGGTCAGGATTTTCTTCGAGGGAAAAAAGGTGTGCGAAACACTTACCAACGCGGAGATCTCAATGCGTTGAATTATTCACAAGCAAGCAAGTTCGAGGAATTGAGCGAATGGATACGATCACTGATCGAATTCAGGTTGTCCGACCAAGGGTGGTTTCTTCGCCCCGAGAAGTTCGACGCCTTTTCTTACCATGAGATTCCGCCGGATAACAGCTGGGCTTTCGGTCTTGGCATCGAAGAAAAAGGCGGTTCCAATTCCTGGTTGCTTTTGATCAATCCCGGAGATTCTCCAGCGGACGCCCCCAATTCCACGGCAGGTAATCTCGCTGAAGCAACCTTGCTTTGGGGGCAAAAGATAACAAAACCAAGGCAGATCGCTCCTTTCGATATCCAAGTTTGGCAACTCACTTGATCCGTGCTCCCTGCAACAAAATGTAGCAAAAGATCGCAACTTTACTTGAAAAAAAAGGAAAAAACATACTAAATAAATAAAAAGGTATTAGATTTCTTTTTTATTCACCTAAAAAGTAAAACTGCATGACTCCATACAGCCCGAATCGAAGAAGTTTCCTCAAGGCGGCGGGGGTCGCCATTGCTCTGCCAATGCTCGAATCTATGCCGCAAGTACGGGCTGCTCAAAAAGCGGGCAAGCCAGTCAAACGGTTCGTTTGCCTATCGAACAACTACGGCGTGTACCAGAAGGCATTTTTTCCAGACATCAACCAACCGGGCTCGAAGTACGAGATGCCCGAAACCCTCAAGTCTCTCGAAAAACACCGTAAGGACATTACCGTTTTCCAAAACCTCGACCACGGCTTCACCGGTGGGCACCAAGGAGTTCCTGTGTTTCTCAGCGGAGTCAGGCCGATTCTCGCCCACAACTATGCCGAAGGCAATGTCAGCCTCGACCAAAAACTTGCCGAGTATCATGGCGCAGCCACCCGTTTCCCTTCGATGACGCTTGGTGTGCGAGAGCGCAACTTGCTCAGCTTCACACGGACGGGTGTGCAGGTACCAAGCATCGACATGCGAGCTGCCTACAGGGCAATGTTCTTCGAGGATACGCCCCAGCAGAAGGTTTCCGCAACCGAGCGCTTCAAACGGCACAACAGCATTCTCGACGTGGTTTTGGATCAGGCCAAATCCCTCAATCGTGAATTGGGCAAGCACGATCAGCTCAAACTGGAAGAGTATTTCGATTCCGTCCGCACTTTGGAAGGCAAAATCAAACAGCAAGAACCATGGGTCCAACGCCCAAAACCGAAGGCTCCTATTGAAGAGCCCAATCCGGGTAATGGTACGGCGGAACAACTCAAAGCCATGATCGAAATCATCGCGTTGGCAATCCAAACCGATTCGACCCGAGCTATCACTTGCGTGAGTGGATTCGCCAACGGTGACTTCGGACTCAATGGCGGGTATCATGGGTTCTCCCACCATGGAGAACGGGATGAACCGGTCACCGCATTGAAAAAGATCGAGGGCTTTCAAGTCTCCATGATGTCTTACCTGATCGATCTACTCAAAGAGCAGGAGGATACGATCAATGGAGGAACGTTGCTCGACCACACCTCCATTCTCTACGGCTGCGGCATGGCGACGGGTGGTCACTCCACTCGCAATTTGCCGCTCGTACTTGCAGGTGGTGGCTTCAAGCACGGAGAACACAAGGTGTATCCGGGCCCC
>JAURNO010000005.1 GCA_030830145.1 Verrucomicrobiota bacterium | reverse complement strand
CATCCGCAATCCGATCAAACTGGACTAAGAGAGCTGGTGGCAGTCGACGTCGATGACGTCGTGAACGTCCTTGTCCAAGGGGAAGTCAGCTCTTCGTGAGTGAAACTGTTCAAGGAATGGACGCACCGACCCCGTTAAGTATAGCAAATGATAGCGGTAGAAGCCTTTGATTTTTTCCAGTGGAGCAGGTGCCGGACCTTTGACGTCGACTTGCGGGATAGGCATGGCATCCAGTACTTTTCTCCATTGTTGGGCGTAAAATTCGACTTTTTCCTCGCTCCTGCCCCTGAATAAATGGCGAATCAGATGTCGGTAGGGCGGGTAACCGAATTCTTTCCGAAGTTCCATTTCTTCTTCCGAGAAGCCGTGGAGGTCCGCTTTGCGTGAATACTGAATGGATGGCGCATGGGGAGCATAGGTTTGTACGAACACTTCCCCTGCCCGATCCCCCCGCCCTGCTCTTCCGCCAACTTGAACAAGTAATTGAAAGGCTCTTTCCGAAGCCCTAAAGTCTTCCATTCTCAAGGGGAGGTCCGCATCCACCACTCCGACTAGAGTGACATTGGGGAAATCAAGACCTTTTGCGATCATTTGGGTACCGACTAAAACGTCGATTTTACCTCTCCTGAAATCATTGAGCACTTCGCGAAAGAGGTTTTTTTTGGTCATCATATCCGCATCAATTCTCATTACGACGGTTTTTCTAGGAAGAAGATCCCGGACGATATCCTCGATTCTTTGTGTGCCGTGTCCTTTTTTGCGAATGTCGAAAGACTTGCATTCGGGGCAGCACCTCGGAGCGGGTTTGCGGTGACTGCAAAGGTGGCATCTGAGGTACCCGTCCGTCCGGTGATAGGTCATGGCTATACTGCAATCCTTGCACTGCTCGACGTAACCGCATTCCGGACAAAGCATAGTGGTGTTGAATCCCCTTCGATTGAGAAACAGGATACTTTGCTCGCGGTCGGTATACCTTTGCCGTAGAGCCTCCACCAATGGTTGTGACAAAATAGGAGGGATCTTTTCTCGCAGGCTTTCCTTTCTCATGTCGACGAGATGGATAAGAGGGAGTTCCCTGCCGTCTATTCTCTTCGTCAAGGAGCTTTTGGAGTATTTTTTGATTTCGACGTTGTGAAGCGTTTCCAGAGAGGGTGTCGCAGAACCGAGCAGGCAGACGGCCCCGTTTAGCATGGCCCGATAAACCGCGACGTCTCTACCGTGATATCGCGGGTTTTCATCCTGCTTGTAAGCGGGCTCATGCTCTTCGTCGACCACGATGAGACGGAGGTTGGGTACCGGGGCGAAAATAGCTGACCGAGCGCCCACGACGATCCGTGCGTTCCCTTGAGTGATCGAACTCCATGCATCCAACCTTTCACCGGCAGAAAGATGACTGTGCCAAACCACGACCTGTTCTCCTTGTCTGCTGAAGCGGTGGCGTAAGCGGGAGACCGTTTGAGGCGCAAGGGCGACTTCCGGGACGAGGAATAAAACACTTCCCCCCATCGACAAGGCCTCCTCCATGGCTTCGAAATAGACTTCAGTTTTGCCCGAACCCGTAATCCCGAGAAGCAGATGCGTTGAAAAGCAGTTCTTTTTCAAACTATCCTTTATTTCTTTGGAGGCTTGGCTTTGCTCATCGGTCAGTTTGACTTCCGCATATATTTCGTCTGCCGAATCCGTTAGATCATCTGAATATGCCACCCGCTTCACGGAATCTTTGGTTTCGATAGCCAGCCCCTTTCCCATCAGCCCTTTGGCGACGCTTTCCCCCACTCCAAGATGCTTGATCGATTCGTTGAGAGGCGCTGGTCCGGCTTGTTGGCTCAGGTAGTCAAGGAGGACGCGTTGCTTGGGAGATCTGGACACAAGTTCTTTCCCTTTGTCCGTTAATCCAAGTTTGGTGATCTCGAGCATTCTTTTTGTTTTCTCACCCGTTCCATCCCTCACAGCCGCAGGGATCATACCCTCAAGTACGGATTCAATCGAAGTCGCGTAGTATCCGCTCATCCAGCGGGCCAAGGATATCAAGTCGGGGCTCAAAACCGGGTCCTCTCGAACGAAGGATAGAACGAATTTCAGTCTTTCCACGGATGCAGGGGGAGATTCAGGCGTAAGTGAACTTACTATTCCAAGGGTTTTTCTATGACCGAGTGGAATGATTACGAGTGAACCCAGTTGGATCCGTGGGGCAAGTTTTTGGTCTACCGCGTAGGCAAGAGCTTTCTTGAAACCGGAGAGAGGCTGAACTTCGATGGTTTTGGAAGTGTTCGTCACCTTTTTCGCAGGTCGTAGCACAGGAGTCTTGGACCTTGACCCGCTCGTCTGTCGTTTTCGTTTTGCATGACGTAGAGCAAACCCTTGCTCAGTGCTGGCAAAGTCCAAGTACCGGGAGCGAAGAAAAGTTGGTGTTTGCTTATTAGCTTCCAACCTTTCTTGTCCATCTTCACGATGAGCAAAGACCCTATTTCGGACAAGCAGACGAAGAAATCCTCTACCTTGAGAAAGGCTCCTCTGAAAAGCTCCAAGCGCAGGGAACGCCCTCCCATCTCTTGAGTCCAATTGATACGGTCACGCCAGAAAGCTTTTCCATCTTCGGGGTTTACGCAAAAGACGTCGGCACCCTGCTGGTGTCGTCCCGCAACTCCGAATAAGGCACCACCGCTAAGGATGGGTGTCATCCAGTGAATGTTGAGTGTTTGATTGGACCAGACGATCGAAGGGGTGAAGCGTTTGTCGAATTCCACGACGACTCCTCCTTTTTCGTAGCATTCGGAAAGAAAAACTCGGTTGTTTCCGATGGGAAGCGGGGGCACTGCGTTGGCCGATTCGTATTTCGACGATCTCCAAGGGAAGCGTGCCAATTTGCTTCCATCCTTTGGATCTATGACAAGCAAGCCACCAACGGGAGGTCGGCTTTCCCCTCCGGTGAAGACCAGGCAGACTTCCTTGCCGTGAATGATCGCTTTCGACGGCGAAGAATAACTGGCTCCCCAGGAATCTTTCGTGATCCACTTTGTTTTTCCGGTAAGCCTGTCAAAGCCTACGACACACCTGTCTTGGCTGCCTCCCACGTTTACGATGAGGGTGTCTTTAATGATGATCGGCGTAGAGCCTTTCCCGAAAAAGTACTGAGGGATTTCAAACTCTTCGGCTAAGTTTCTTTGCCATATTCTTTTGCCACTCTTGGCCTCTAGGCAAGTCAACCAAGCAGTTACGCCGTGGGCGTATATGTGATTGCCCGCGAAAATTGGGCTAGCCCTCGGGCCATTCGAGTATCCATATCGATCACGATATTCGACTGGGTATCGGAAGTTCCAAATT
>JAURNO010000004.1 GCA_030830145.1 Verrucomicrobiota bacterium | reverse complement strand
GACTGGATCCACCAAGAGGTCTCGTGCATCAAGCTTGGGTAACCCTCCGATTGACTGACGCAAATTAACGAAAGCAGGTTGCTCTGCCCCCCCATGGGTGGGCAGCGGATGAAACGGGCTCAATGATTTCGAGAAAACGGATTGAAGTGGTTTGAACTCCTTGGTCAAGGATGGGATTCGGCAACCAATTGAGATCAGTCGCGATCGGTGATGAGGAACACCGTAGGCCCGGAAGTCCAGCACGTTCGCCCGAATAGAGTATCCGAGCGGATGAAGACGCCGGGCCAGACAGTCGAGAATGTTTTCTGGTTCGTTCTTTTCGTTTCGAATGATGGTGTTTTCCATTCTCCGGACGTTCTCTAAAATAAACCAGTCCGGTTGCAGTTGCTCGAGAACGTTTATGCCGGGAAGGATCAAACGATTGCGCTCGTCTTCCTTCGGTCGATTGCCTTGACGGATGGCGGCGGAGATTCGACCCGCTCCGTTGGAGGACATTCCCTGACAAGGTGGCGAAAGAGTGAGAAGCCAGGGCCTTGCCCCCTTCAACTTCGATTGAAAGTACTCGACGTAAGAATCCTGTAGTTTCCAAATATCTCCCTCGAAAACCTTGGTCTTTGGAAAATTACTCCGTATCAGAGCGGCTCGGGAAGGGACCAATTCACAAGCTGCAAGAACCGGAATCTTGGCCCCCCACTCGATTCCGACATCCCCTACCCCGCCTCCGGAAAAAATGGAACCTGAAACCAGAGAAACCTCGTTATCCAGTTTTCGAACCATCAGGTAAACACCCTTCCTTGCCTTTGTTGAGCCATCCTCAATATTCGGTACCCAACCAGATCGAAAGCGTCAAGGTTCCTTCACATTCTGGAAGTTTCGGTATCTTTTGCATGGACGTTCTTGGCATATCCCACATTTGATTATCATTTAAACATGAAACTTCTTACTATCGTCACCCTCTTCCTCGCTTTGCTCGGCAAAGCCTTTGCTCACGACCCCGCCACCGACATGGCTACAGCGGCCCAGCGCTTCATTTTGTCGTTGGACGACAAGGCCAAGAAGGAAGCCGTCTTCTCATGGAAGGACAAGGAGCGGGAAAGGTGGCATTTCGTTCCCGGCAATTTTATCAAACCCAACGGCAAGCGTCTCGGTCTGACCTTGGGAAACATGAAACCCGCTCAACGGACTCTCGCCCATGCCCTGCTTGCCTCCGGCTTGAGTCACCGCGGGCACCTCGAAGCTTCGACCATCATGATCCTCGAGCAAATCCTCTTCGAAATGGAAGGGCGCGACATCCGGGATCCATCCTTGTACCATGTTTCCATCTTCGGGAAACCCGATGCCTCCGGGACTTGGGGATGGCGCTTCGAAGGGCACCACCTGTCGCTTAATTTCACTCTGGTCAACGGACGGATCTTTTCGGTCACTCCAAGCTTCTGGGGAGCAAGCCCGGCCGAAGTCAAGGAAGGCCCATTCAAGGGTCTGAAGGTTTTGGCGGACGAGGAAAACAAAGCCAGAAAGTTCGTGCGTTCCCTTTCCCCTCCACAAAGAAACATGGCGATTCTTTCGGACAAAGCTCCTAGAGACATCTACTCGGGGCAAGACAGCACAGTCGACCGAAAGACTTTCTTCCCTCCCCAAGGCCTTCCCATAACCAAGATGAATTCGCGTCAAAAGGGTTGGCTCAATGAAATCGTCCAGGCATATGTTCTCAAGCACCGCCCCGAAGTCGTCGAACAAGTCTCCTCCCTCAACCCTCTCCTTGATCCGGAGAATACCTATTTTGCCTGGGCCGGAAGCCAAAAGGCGGGGGAAGGTCATTATTATCGGATTCAAACACCGAAATTCCTCTTCGAGTACGACTCCACGCAAAACGATGCCAACCACGTCCATGCGGTTTGGCGGGACTTCGACGGCGATTTCGGTCGGGACTTGCTTGGAGAGCACCTGGCCCAGAATCATGCCCCCGGAAAAGGTTGGGTCAGTATGTTCGACGGCAAGACCCTGAAGGGATGGAAGGCGAACGAGAACGACGTCTCCTTTTCCGTCAAGAACGGATGTATCGTAGCCAATGCTCCCGGGCGTTGCCATCTGTTCTACCAAACCAAAAAGCCCTTTAAGAATTTCGAATTCAAGGCCCAAGTCATGACCTTGCCCCACTCCAATGCAGGGATCTATTTCCATACCCGTTTTCAGGATGAAGGATGGCCCAAGGCGGGCTTCGAGTGCCAAATCAACAACACTTATCACGATCCGAAGAAAACAGCCAGCGTCTATGGGGTGAAGGATACCTTGGAAGCACCCGCCAAGGACGATGAATGGTTTGAGGTCTACATCAAGGTCGAAGGCAAGAAGGTCGTAACCAAGGTGGATGGCAAGGTCATTATCGAGTGGACTCAACCTGACGATTGGAAAACGGGGTCCTCCTTTGAAAGAACTTTGGGTGAAGGAACTTTTGCCCTTCAGGGACACGATCCCGGAAGCACGGTTTTGTTCCGTAATCTGATGGTCAAAAGACTTCCCTGAAAGAAAGGTAAACCGATATGAAACACCTCGCTCTTCTTCTCCTCATTCCGAGCCTTCTCTGCGGAGCCGAATCCTGGCCCCAATGGAGAGGACCGTCAGCCAACGGTCATGCAGGCAAGAGCGGTTATCCCTCCGAATGGAACAAGACCAAGAACGTTGCCTGGAAATCGGTTCTACCTGGGCGCGGACATTCCTCGCCCGTACACGATGGAAAAACCGTTTGGGTAACGACGGCCATCGAGACTCCCGCCTCGGAAGCAGAAAAGAAGGAGAGGCTCAAGGACAACAAGGGCCTGCCTACCGTAACCGTTCTTTCCAAGGTAAGCCTGCGGGCCCTCAAGATTGATCCCAAGTCGGGCAAGGTAATACAGGACATTGAGATTTTGAAAAAAAAGCAGCCTCAGTGGGTGCACAAACTCAACAGTTACGCCTCCCCGACTCCGGTCATTGAAAGTGGAAAGGTCTATTTCCACTTTGGGGCCTACGGCAATGCATGCATCGATGCAAAGACCGGCAAAATCCTCTGGAAGAACGAGGACAAGGCCCTTTGGGTGATGCACGAGAACGGGCCCGGAAGTTCTCCGCTCATTTGGGATAACCTGATGATCTTTCACTTGGACGGGAGCGACAAGCAAAACATCGTTGCTCTCTACAAGGACAGTGGCAAAATTGCCTGGAAGACCAAGCGTTCCGGAGAGCTCAGAGAAAACCCACAGCTCCAGAAATCCTACTCCACTCCCATCGTGGAAACCTTCAATGGAAAACCCGTCCTGATTTCCTGCAGCGCCGACTGGGTATACGGATACGATCCAAGAACGGGAGACGAGCTTTGGAAGATCAAGTATGGTCACCTCGGCTTTTCCAACGTCGCCCGACCCGTAACTGGTCACGGCATGATCTACCTGTCGACCTGCTTCATGAAAGCTGAAATTCTCGCCTTTCGTTACGAGGGAGAAAAAACGCCCAAGCTTGCCTGGAGGCTCGACCGGGGACCGAAAATGCCATCACCCATTCTCGTGGGCAAGGAACTCTATGTAATCAATGACGGGGGTATCCTTACCTGCGTAGACGCCCTCACCGGTGACCTCCATTGGCGCGAGCGAATGGACGGAGAATTCAGTTCCTCCCCGACTTATGCGGGAGGACTCCTCTACTTTTCCGACCAAGCGGGGATTACTACGGTCATTAAACCGGGCAAGACGCTCGAAGTCGTAAGTAAAAACGAACTCGACGGGACTGCCCACATGGCCAGTTTCGCCCCCCTTGGAAAATCCTTTCTCGTGCGAACCAACGAAGCCCTCTATCGTATCGGATCCCTTTAATTAACAGGAAGGGAAGGACTTCAAAGACTCCAAGGCTTTTTTTCAAGCATTGAAAACAAGATACTTTTCTTTGACCTAAGTCCACCCTTGTCACTACATTGAATCCGTAGTGCTGAGCTTATTTGGAAAGCCTTCGGGTAAATTTTGCGATGGCCTGTCCCGCAGGTCCTTCCTAAGCATTGGCTCACTCGGCATAGCCGGAGCAACCTTACCCCAACTTTTGCAGGCCGAAGACCGCACGGGTACTGGTCGCTCCCACAAGGCGATTATCAATATCCTGCTCCCGGGTGGTCCGCCCCATCAGGATATGTTCGACCTCAAGCCTGACGCCACCTCGGAGATCAGAGGGGAATTCAAGCCCATCTCAACCAACGTTCCGGGAATTCAAATTTGCGAAGAATTCCCCAGGATGGCCCGAATGATGGACAAATTCACCATCATCCGCTCGATGATCGACTCTCAGGGTGGACACGACCTCTACCAATGCCTGACCGGGCATCCCCGCAATACCCGGGGCTTTGCCGGAGGACTGCCTTCCTCGGGAGCCTGGGTGTCCAGTATAAAGGGGCAATCGGACACCGGTGTACCGGCTCACCTTTCCTTGATGTACCCCACCGGTCATGCCCAATGGGGAGATCCTGGAGAAGGGGGATTCCTGGGTAAAGCACATGCCCCTTTTCGATTGGTGGCAGGCAAGGGCCAACAATCCTCGACCGAAAGTGCCTCCAACATGGTCCTCAACGACCTTTCCCTCGAACGCCTGCAAGACCGTCATGCCTTGAGAAAGTCATTCGACCTCTTCAGGCAAAAGGTCGAAAGAACGGCATCCCTCGGAGGCTACGGCGAGTTCGAAGAAAAAGCCTTGGGCATACTCTCCTCTTCCGCTTTGTCAGATGCACTCGATTTGTCCAAAGAAGATCCGAAGTGCATCGAAAGATACGGTAAACCGGATCCCGAATGGCGGGCCGACGGGGCCCCCAAGATGACGACTAATTTTCTTCTCGCCCGACGGCTTGTCGAGGCGGGCGCCCGTTACGTTTCCCTTAACTTCAGCCGATGGGACTGGCATAGCGGAAACTTCAAGCGGGGACGCGAAGACATGCCACTGCTCGACCAGGCCCTATCCTCACTTGTCGAGGACTTGCATGAACGCGGACTCGACCGAGACGTCAGCGTGGTTTGCTGGGGAGAATTCGGAAGGACCCCGAAGATCAATGCCAAGGGTGGAAGGGATCATTGGCCCAAGGCGAACTTTTGCCTCTTGGCCGGTGGAGGCATGCGCAATGGACAAGTCATTGGTTCGACCGACAAGCAGGCTGCCGAACCGGACGAGCGACCGGTCCGCTTCAAAGAAGTCTTTTCCACGCTCTTTCACCAGATGGGCATCTCACCCACTCATGACCGAGCCTTCGACCTGCAAGGTCGCCCTCACTACCCGGTCGACCCTCAAGCCAAGCCTCTGACCGAGCTTATTTAGAGGTTTTTCTCAGACCTGAGAAAACGTTCCCCGTCGGCTTCGTGGGCAAAGTGGCTTGCCAACTTCTGATCTTGGAAAGCAGATCCTTCGCGACATCGGGTTTCTCATCCTTGAGATCATTCTTTTCCAAGGGATCCTTTTCGAGATCAAAAAGTTCGAAATGGGAAAGATCGTTATTGGCCACCAATTTCCATTGCATGCTCGCCACGGCATAGGATACCCAATGATCGGGCTTGGCTTCGCGGGGGGGCCAAGCCGCTCCCATTTTCCAATAAAGGGGCTTGGTCCGTTTCGAATTCCCGTTTCCCTTGAGTGCAGCGACTTGGCTGATTCCATCGGGCCTGTAAGAACGGGGCAATTGGACTCCCGCAAGCTCGCAAAAGGTGGGCAAGAAATCGACCGCCGAAAGAATAGACGTCTTGTCGACCTTTCCGGCAGGCACTTTCCCTGGCCACCGCACGATGAAAGGTACTCCGATTCCCCCTTCCAGAAGGGCTCCCTTGTAGGCCCTGCGACCTCCGGTAATGCCTTTGGCTGCAGCGATCCCATACCCCAAACCGGTTGCGGAATCATAACCGAGGGTCAGGGGGGCGTCGGGGGCTCCGCGGGCAGGCCCATTGTCCGAACTGAATAGGACGATGGTATCCTTCGTGAGATCCAAGCGGTCCAGGGCATCGAGCAATTGACCGATCCTCAAGTCGGCGTGATAGAGGGTAGCCGCATAGATCGCATCGTTTTCACCAAGCTTGGCAAAGCGCTTCTGCAACTTGGGGTCGACGTGAAAAGG
>JAURNO010000054.1 GCA_030830145.1 Verrucomicrobiota bacterium | reverse complement strand
GGGCAACCCTGCTCTGATCTCCCGAAAAGCCAAATCCCTATCGTTCACCACATCCGGGATCGGCCTTGTTGAATTTCACCGAAATTTGCTCAAGGCAATCGAGCGTGGTCTCACCAAGGAAAAGGCATTGGCGGCCCTCACAACCAACCCGGCCCGAATTTGTGGAATCGAAAAATCAACGGGAACCCTGGAGAGAGGGAAACTCGCCAACTTGGTGGTGGTGGAAGGCGAAACCTACTTTGCCGAAGAAGCCAAAATCAGTTCCACGTGGATCCAGGGGCACCCTTTTCAATATTTCAACGAAACTGATGCCGAGAAGGACCAACCCACAGACGGCAACGCCTCCAAGAAAGAACCTGAAAAGAGAATCGCCAAGTTTCCCCATGCCGAACGCAAGGCGATCGAAAGCCCTTCCTCCGTGCTGTTCACCGGTTTCAAGCTTTGGACCTGCACGGAAAAAGACATCTTGAGCAACCATGACTTATTGGTGAAAGACGGAAAGATCTCCGCCCTTGGCCCGGACTTGAAAAGCAAAGCTCCCAAGGGTTGCAAGATCGTGGAAGGCAAAGGCAGACACCTGACGCCGGGCTTGATCGACTGTCACAGCCATTCCATGATCCTTGGGCGGGTGAACGAATCCACCCTGCCCTCCACCGCCATGGTTCGCATTGCCGACGTCATCAATTCGGAAAGTATTAATATCGAGCGCCAATTGGCCGGTGGGTTGACCGCCTGCAACTTGCTTCACGGTTCGGCCAACCCCATCGGAGGACAAAACGCGGTCATCAAACTGAGACTGGGAGCTACTCCAGACGGAATGCTTTTGAAAGATGCACCTCATGGGATCAAGTTCGCCCTGGGTGAAAACGTCAAGCAGGCCAACTGGGGAGACAAATACGTCACGCGTTTCCCTCAGTCCCGAATGGGAGTAAAGACTTTCTTCGAAAACCGTTTCACCGCAGCCCGTCAATACGGATCGCGTCTCAAAGAAGCTAAAGAGGGCAAAACACCACCTATCCCAAGGAATTTGGAACTGGATGCGATCCTCGAGATCATGCGGGGTGAGAGACTCATTCATTGCCACTCCTACCGACAGGACGAGATTCTGGTTTTCTTGCGCACCATGGAAAGGTTCGGGGTCAAAGTCGCCAGCCTCCAGCACGTTTTGGAAGGCTACAAGATAGCGGACGAGATCGCCCGCCATGGAGCGGGTGCCTCGACCTTTTCCGACTGGTGGGCCTACAAGTTCGAAGTCTATGACGCCATCCCCTACGCGGGGGCCCTCATGCACGAACGAGGATGCGTCGTGAGCTTCAACTCGGACTCCCCCGACCATGCACGCCGCATGAACCTGGAAGCGGCCAAGGCCGTCAAATACGGACGATTGTCCGAAACGGAGGCTCTCAAATTCGTGACCCTCAACCCCGCCAAGCAATTGGGCATCGAAAAATCAGTGGGCTCCCTCGAAATCGGAAAAGATGCGGATTTCGCCATCTGGTCCACCAATCCCCTCGATTACCGGGCGGTATGCCAGCAAACTTGGATCGACGGTGATCTCTATTTTGAAATCAAAAGAAGCAAACAAAGAGAACAGAGCAGATTGAAGGAAAGGGAAAGGTTGGTTGTCCATGCCCGCAAATCCCTTGGAGAAGGGGGAGCCGCTCGAGCTTCCGTGAAAGCGAGGGAGGAGTTCTTCCGCCATTCGTTGGAAACGGCCTGTGACCTGTTCCCTCACTCCTGCCGCTCTGAATGTGAACATGGGAAAGGAGGAAACCGATGAACAAGTTTGCTTTGCTTTTTCTTTTCTTTTCAACCGTCGGTGGAATACTTTACGGACAAACGGTCTACCGGGCGGCCAAGATTCAGGCGTCCCCGACCCAATCCTTTCAACCCGGAGAACTCCTCGTGGAGAATGGAAAAATCCGAGCCATAGGCAAATCAGTCAAAGCACCGAAAGAGGCAAAGGTCATCGATTGGAAGGACATGGAAATTTACCCCGGCTTGATCAGCCCGGGATCCTCTCTGGGCTTAACGGAAATCAATGCCCTGCGTCCCACTCGGGACGAACGGGAAGTAGGCTCGCACACACCCGAGGTGGAAGCATGGGTGGCCGTGAATCCGGATTCCGAACTCATTCCCGTTGCCCGGGCAAATGGAGTTACCCACTCCATTGTCTCGCCAATGGGTGGAATGATTTCCGGAACCTCCGGCCTCATTGCACTGGATGGATGGGGCATCGAGGAGATGACCATCCGTAAGAAAGTCGCTCTTCACCTTTGGTGGCCCGGGCATTCGTTGGGACTACCCCAACCGCATGCTCCTATCGACCCCAGACCCAAATCCATTGGGGATCAGGACAAGGAGAGATCAAATAGGATACGCGACATCGATGAATACTTCGATCAAGCGGAAGCATACTCAAAAGGCAAAAAAGCTACTCCGAATGAATTCAGAGTGATTCCCTCTTGGGAAGCCATGCTACCTTTTCTCAATGGAAAGATTCCCCTGATGATCCATGCCGACGAAGTCCGTCAAATCAAGGCTGCAGTGGAATGGGCCGAAAAAAGAAAGTACCGAATGATTCTCTCGGGCGGCCAAGATGCTTGGAAATTGGCCGACTGGCTCGGCGAACGAAAGATTCCCGTTATCTACCATCATATCTTCACGGCTCC
>JAURNO010000003.1 GCA_030830145.1 Verrucomicrobiota bacterium | reverse complement strand
ACCTTTGGATATAGGCTATTTTTCTCAGACCGGCAAGTTATTGGAGATACATGCCGCAAAGCCATTTGATCTCAGGGGCGTACCCTCTCATTCCCAAAAAGTGAAATTTGTTTTGGAACTTAACTTGAATGGGTTTCGGAAGATGGGAATCCGAATTGGTGATCGGCTCGACCTTGAATCAGTGACAAGAGCGTTACAGCAAAAAGGACTTGCCCCGAAAGAATATGGCCTCCCTTAATCCGAATCGTATCCGTTCGGGTTTTTTTCCTGCCATCGCCAGGCGTCGGTAAGCATTTCTTCCAGGGAATGCTTGCTCTCCCACCCGAGCAACCCACGGGCAAGCGAAGGCTCGGCCCAAGCCTCGGTGACGTCCCCGGGCCGTCTTGCGGCAATTTCATAGGGAATTCTCCTTCCGGTTGCTCGTTCGAAGGCCGAGATCACTTCCATCACTGAAGAACCACGCCCTGTTCCCAAATTACAAACAAAGCCTTCTTCCATGGTGGACAAAGCGCTCAAAGACCGAACATGGGCATCGGCCAAGTCAACCACATGAAGATAATCACGAATTGCCGTTCCGTCAGGGGTGGGATAATCACTGCCGAAAACTCTCAGCTTTTCAAGTTTTCCTTTTGCGACTTGGCAGACGAAAGGAACCAAGTTGTCGGGGATTCCGTTGGGGTCTTCTCCGATTTCACCACTTGAATGGGCCCCCACCGGATTGAAATAGCGCAAGACGGCTGCCTTGAACTCAGGACGAGACGCTGCATAATCGGCTATTATTTCTTCCACCAGGTGTTTAGTTCGACCATAGGGGCTGGATACATTCCCGGTCGAATGACTTTCAAGGATTGGAACTCCTTCCGGTTCCCCGTAGACCGTGCAAGAAGAACTAAATACGATCTTTCTTACTTCTGCTCTTTCCATTGCCTCGAGCAACGAAACCGATCCGGAAACGTTGTTTCGGTAGTATCGAAGCGGTTCCACCGTTGATTCGCCGACCGCTTTCAAGGCAGCGAAATGGATGACCGCGTCGATGTCGGAATGAACACTGAATATCTTGTCCAACAAGGTTTCGTCAAGAAGATCACCTTCTTGTAGCTCGAGTGATTTACCCGCAAGATTCTCAACTCGGGTCAAGGCAATCGGAGAGGAATTTGAGAAATTATCAAGGACCACCACCTCGTAACCATGCTCTAGCAAGGCCAGCACCGTGTGACTCCCTATGTACCCTGCCCCACCCGTTACTAATATTTTCATCTGCTTCCTCGAGCGATTGAACGAAGGGTGGAAAGCATGATTTGAAGATCCATAAGGAGCGAGGCATGCTTCACGTAATACAGATCGAAAGACAATTTTTCCTCGGAATCGCTCACCCCCGAGGCATATCGATAGCGAATTTGAGCCCATCCGGTCAAACCGGGTTTGACCAAGTGACGGCAATTCCAATGGGGAACCTCTTTGATCAATTCCTCCTGAAACTCAGGCCTCTCGGGACGGGGACCGACAATGGACATTTCTCCTTTTACGACATTCCAAAACTGGGGAATTTCATCGATTCTCCACTTGCGTAAAAATTTTCCGCAACGAGTGACCCGTTGGTCTTTTTCCTTCGCCCATTCGGCTCCTTTTTTTTCGGCATCCCTTTTCATCGTACGGAGCTTGTATAGGGTATAGGGACGACCCATATAACCAGTCCGCCTCTGTTTGAAAAAAAGTGGGAGACCAGAATCGAAGGCAATGATAATTAGGGTAGGAATAACAAATGGCAGGGTCAGCAAAAGTCCAAATACAGCCAAAACAAAATCAGCAAGTCGCTTCAGCTTGTGAGAAAAGGGGTCGCGCAAGCGCAAGTCCAATTTGGCCAACCAAGATTGATCGACTTGGCGGGGTGGAATCTTCTCGAGGTATTGTTCCCAAAACTCAACCACTCCCATAACCCGGGTTCCGGCTTCGAGCAAAGGTATGATTTCAACCTTTGCAGCTTCCGGACTTTTATCCATGACGATCAGATCGACTTTTTCGTCTTTGCAAAATTCAACCAGATCTTTGACGTCTCCGGATTGAGCCGCATCAACCCACTCAAAAATACCCGTCTGCTCCGTAAGCAAGGAACGAACTTCTTTCGAAGTCTCAGTCGAGGTCAAAAGGAAAATACGGGTCCGGCTTTGCCTCGCCAAAACATTGAACAACCAAAACATAAAAAAACTTGCAAGGCCGGTACTCGAAGCAATCTTAAGGATGGCAAAACGACCGACGAAACTAAACTCAATGATCCACACCCCAAGCAAGAGAACCAAGCTAGCCAGAAAGGCAGTGAGAAAGTAGAGGATCAACCGACGGACGGAAAAGCGAATGATGCGACGTTCGGATAGGCCGAACATCTCTCCAAAAGCCAGAAAAGATAAGCCAAAGCCAAGAGAATAGAGAATTAACCATAATTCTCCTACCTGAACCAATGTCTCGCTACTTGGGGAAAAATGAGTAGGCACAAGAAAAGCAATCCCACTGGCAACGACAAAACTGGAGAGAGCTTTGCTTCCCTTGCTTAAGTTCCAATCCGGTTTCCTCGACATCAGTAGATGATTTCCTTGGATAATCGTTCAAGCAAGCTTTTAGCCTGCTTTTCTCGACCGTATTCAGTTCGGACGATCAAGACGTTTTTCCTCATGGTTTCTAGTTGATCCCTATTTTGGTAAAGTTCGAAAATGACCTTGGCAATACTCCTGGCATTGTTCTGTTGAAAACCAAGCCCAATCCCCTCTTTCGCAACCATTTCAAAAAGTTCTCCACCGGGCGAAACGATCATGGGTAAACCACTGCCGATGAAATCAAATGTTTTCGCAGGCAAAGCCTTTCTCATAGCCTCCGTTTCCTTGAGGAGGCAAATCCCCATGTGGCATCGAGCAAGGACCGGCGCCAATTCAACGAGCGGCATCTCGGACATAAAATCAACATTTCCCCAAGATCTCCGAGCTTCGAGAACAGAAAGGTCACCTATCATCAAGAACCTGATTTCGGGCTCCATGTCCTCAAGTAACTCGATTACCTCGCAAAGTACCTCCAGATCGTAGAAACGACCAAGCCTACCGTGATAAACAATGGTAAACCGGGGGAATCTAGGATTGGACAAGGGTTGTTCCTTAAAAGGTATATCAGCATATCCATTACAGGACAAAAGCGGTTCTCTCCCTCTGTTAATTCCATTTAGATCAGCGACGAGTCCCTTGGTGACCGTGGAAACAAAAAGAGAGGATTCGTAAACCACTTTTTCGATGCCCAATAACAGGCGACCCGGCAAACTTTCGGCAGAAAGGATCCCCAACTCGAAAAGCGCATTCGGATAGCGATCTCGAACGTCGAAAACATAGGGAATGCCAATCAGTCGACAGGCTAAGGCACACAAGGCGGCCATAAAAAAGGGTGGAGAGGTAATGAGGTTAACTTCGGTCTTTTTTACATTCAGCATGATTCTGCATGCAAGATCAAGCCCTAGGCAAATTTCCTGCAGAAAGCGTTTGGCGATGGAAGCTCGGTTGTCCGGGGTCCGAAACCAAGACCTGACCAGATTGCCATTTCCGGGATCAGCTTGGGCTGAGGTAAAGACCGTAACTTCATGGCCTAGTTTGACAAAAAACGAAGCCCATGACCCCGAGCGAGCGGCAGCGGCGGCATTGATGGGATGGAATTCCGAGCTGACGATTCCTATTTTCAATAGGCAAATTTCAAAATGGAGGAAGCGATGAGTTCCGAGGAGCGTCCATTACCGTACAAATCAATTGTCCAATCCAGTGACGCAGATAAGGCCTCGGCAGCCTTCCCTGAAATTGAGTCAGTCAGAGGAGATGCCAGCCTATTGTGTCCACCGGGCAACAATTCAGTCCATTCCGTTTCCGAACGCAAGGTGACGCAAGGAACCTTTTGAAAGAAAGCCTCTTTCTGCATGCCGCCCGAATCCGTCAGAATCAAGGCCGCCGAGCTT
>JAURNO010000053.1 GCA_030830145.1 Verrucomicrobiota bacterium | reverse complement strand
GGCCAGAGCGTTACGGACTAACCGGTTTGCGACGATCTGCTTGTTCCGTGGATGAATGTCGCGTCCTTCGCCTACGTCAATGATCACTGCTTCGCCTACATTCTTGAGTTTGTCGAGGGTCATGGTCTGGGCTTCCCGTAATTCGGGCCAATTGTTGTCCATGGGTTCTTCGTCTTCGTTCATGAAGTCAGCCAACTGGACCCAATAAAAAGAGAAATCTCCCTGATCCCAGTCTCTTCTCCATGTCTCGATCATGAGGGGAAAGACTTCCCTGTAAGCATGCCCCCGTCCTGAGTTGCTTTCTCCCTGGTACCAGATGGCTCCCTTGATTCCATATCCAATGATCGGTTTGAGAACACCGTTGTACAGGTTGGCGGGGCGGTGCTGTCCGGTCAAAGGATTGCGGGGAGCTCTGGGAGCACGGGGCCTCGGTTTGCCGGCTGCCTGGGCTTTCTTGACCTGTTCGGTCCATTTGGCTTTTTGAGCTTCATATTTTTCTTGATCCGCCTTGGCGTCATAGTTCTCCTCGGTTTCTTTCCATAGTTGCATGTAGGGTTTGGCAACCGGGGTTGCGTTCAACCGGTCGCGTGGTATCCACGCTTCGCAAGCTGAGCCGCCCCAGGCGTTGTCGATTAGCCCCACGGGAACTCCCAAGGCCAAGTGCAATCGCCGTCCGAACAAATAGCCGACCGCGGAGAATTGTTTTGCTATATCCGGAGTGGTGGATTCCCATTGTCCATTGAAGTCATTCTGAGGTTTTTGCGTCCCGGTTTGTGGTACGCTTATCAGGCGAAGGTTGGGGTAGTTCGCCGTCATGGTTTCGAGGTCGGCATCATCGGAGTTGCCTAGGGCCCACCCCATATTGGATTGCCCGGAGCACAACCATACTTCTCCGACCAGGACGTTGGAGTAGGTTAGGGAGGATGATTTGCCTTTTATGGACAAGGTTTTTGCCTTGGCGGAAGCATCCATTGGGGCAAGGATGACTTTCCAATATCCGGATTTGTCCGCCTTTGCTTTATGTGTTTGCCCAGCAATGGAGACCGAGATTTGCTCACCTTCTTCGGCCCATCCCCAAATGGGGTTCTCGTGCTTTTGCTGAAGAACCATATTTTCTCCGATGACTGATGGGGTTCGCAATTCGGCGGACAAGAAGTTTGAGAAAGACAAAAGGGCAAGAGGCAGGAAGAAGTTAAATTTCATTTTGTATGATTGGGGGCTGTTTTTTGGACAAGTTAAGTTCGTGGAGTTGGTAAAGGCTGAAAGGTCAGGGATTGAAGTCGATCACAAAGACGTCGTCGAGGATAGGTTTGAGAATCGAGACAAAGGCTTGATGGTCGGGGTGGGGTAGGTAGTTCGTTCGGGCCTCTTCATTGTCGAAGGTGACGATGAAGCAATGAGTGAATCCTTTGTTAAGCCCTTCCGGGCTGTTGTTGATTCCCCATTCCAAAGAACGGATGCCGGAAATTTTGCTTTTTAAAGCAGCGAATTCCCTTTCGACTTTTTTGATCTTTAAAGGATCGGCATCTTCCTTGAATTTGAAACACACGATGTGCCGAATACTCTCTTTCGATGAAGTCTCGGCATTTGTTTTGTTCTTTTTGTCAGTTGGTTTGGCGGATGATTCTATGTACATGAACACGCATATCCATACACAGGTCGAGGCGACGAGTCGAATAAGTACTTTTCTCCAATTCATGTGGGGATATCTATGATTCAAATGACTAGGATGACAATTCGAATGAATCAGTTTGTTCGAAAATGTTAAGTGCACTAGAAGAATTTCGTCCACTTATCTTGACTTGGCGTAAAGCTTTTACACAATGGTTGTGATATGAGCAGTGAATTCGATTGGTTTATGATTACGATGCCTATTTTCGCCTTGGTTGTCTACGCCATCGTCATGGTAGGTTCCTTGGAGAAACAACCTAAGTTTCTTGAAAGCAAGCAAACTGATAAAGGGGTCATTTATGGCTTCGGTATTCTTTTCCTGATCGGGATTCTTTATTCTGGGTACGCTATGGTCGCTCTCTTTTTCGAATTGTTGTCGAAATATTGAGTTCATGCCGATTGTTGAACTCAGTCGCTTGGATTACGAAAAAGAGTCCACACTCCACTTTCTTTTAGTTGATTGGAACGCAATAGCCTTACCTCCGCCCTGTGATACTCATCATTTGGCAAATTTACTCTCGGTTTTTACCGCCAGCGGTTCGAATCGGATGTCCTTTTCGCCCGCCCCAGTAGTTTGCTCTTTGATTCCGAGTCATTGCAATCGTTGCGGATCGGCTAACTAGAACTTTCTTTTCGCCTTTATCGGTATGCTCGATTGGTCGGCCAAAATACTTCAAGCAGTGGTTGCCCTGATCTTGCTTTGGGTTTGGCTCTATCGTTCAGGTCGCACCACTTCTTTTCGCGGAGGACGGGCCGAAAACTTGAAAGAAGAATTCTCATCCTATGGTTTGCCGGAATGGTCTTTTTGGGCAGTGGGTTCCTGCAAGGTGGCTTTGGCACTTTTCCTCTTGGTTGGCCTAGTCTTTGAACCCATGGTCAAACCGACGGCAATGGCCTTGTCGGTTTTTATGTTTGGTGCGGTTTGGATGCACTTGAAGATGAAGAGGGATTCTCTGGTCAAGGCACTCCCGGCCTATCTCATGCTGACGGCTTGCGTCTTTATGGTTTTCGATTGATTGTTTTCGGATACCACGCCTTGGGCGGTAAACGAGTTCGAGGGTTTTTCTGTCAATGTCCCAAGTGCAGTTTTCTTACGAGATCGGTTTGTCTCACCAAGGTTTTGTGGTTTTTGATCGCCATTGCATAGGCCGCCGGATCTCCAACGAAAACTACTTTTTTTTTGGCTCTCGTAAGACCAGTGTAGACCAAGTTCCTCTGGAGCATCATGAAATGCTGTTTGAGAATGGGGAAAATGACGACGGGATATTCGCTTCCCTGGCTTTTGTGAATTGAGATCGCATAGGCAGGTTGGAGGTCCGTAACTTCCATTCTTTCGTAAATGATTCTGCGGTCATCGAAGAGAATCTCAACTTTTCCGTTCATTGAATCAACTGCGTCGATTACTCCCATGTCTCCATTGAACACGTCTTTGTCGTAATTGTTTCTGGTCTGAATGACTTTGTCTCCTTCGCGAAAAAGGCTGTGTCCCATGACATGAGTGGCTCCATTGGGGTTGAGCGTGTCCCGAATCTGGTCGTTGAGGTTTCCAATCCCACCCACGCCCCGATGGAGTGGTGCCAGAACTTGGAGGTCTTTTTGGGGGTCTATGCCGAATTTTTCAGGAAGGGTCCGTTGGCAAAGTTTGGTGACGGAGGCCACGCATTCCTCCGGAGACGGGGCACGTACGAAGTGGACGTCGTGTACGGGGTCGATTTCATCGGGTGTCTCGACAGGAGATGGTGGAGAACCCTTCCCCGCAAGAATACCATGTGCCAAGCCGACGATACCGCTTGTTTCGGCTTGCCTGAAGGTTACTTCCAAACGGGTTACCGAGAAGAGGGTCGAGTCGATAAGATCCTTGAGGACGTTTCCCGAACCCACCGAGGGCAGTTGATCGGCATCCCCGACAAGTAGAAGATGGGCCTGTGCGGGGATTGCTCTTACGAGAGCCGCCGCCAAGCGCACATCCAGCATGCTTGTCTCATCCATGATCAGGAAGTCACAGGTAAGCGGGTTACGGTCATTGACCGTGAATCCACCGTGAGAAGGGTCGAATTTCAACAAGCGGTGGACGGTTTGAGCGAAATGGGAGGCGCTTTCCGCCATCCTTCGAGCGGCTCGACCCGTAGGTGCGGCCAAGAGGATTTTCGTCTTCTTTGCCTTGAGGATGGAAACGAGCGAACGCAGAATCGTCGTCTTCCCAGTGCCAGGGCCACCCGTGAGAATGGAAACTTTGGAGGCAAGCGCTGCACTGATTCCTTTGGATTGAGCCTCGGCAAATCCAAAGCCTGCCTTTTCCTGAGCCCATACGACGGCTTTGTCTATGAGTATGGGCGGAAGTGAGGAAGGTGCGTCCAGGATATTTCGGAGTGACTGAGCCAAGCTTTGTTCGGCACGGTTGGAACCAGGCAACTGAAGCCAGTCCGGTTCGGTCGGTACAAGATGCGACTCGGAAAGGAGCGCCTCTATGCGTAGTTCGACTTCATTGGCCTCCGTCTCGAGCAAGTTTGCCGAGTTCAAGGCGAGTTCTCTTCTTTCGACATGGGTGTGACCGGCATCCTCCGATTCCTGCATCATATGAAGAACGCCTGCTTCGATTCTTTCAGGGCCATTATTTGACAAACCCAGGTTGAGGGCAATTCGATCTGCGGTTTTGAAGCCTATGCCCTTGACATCCCGAATAATGCGGTATGGGTCGTTTTCCAGTATGGATTTGGCTTCGTTTCCATATTTGCGAACGAGGCGAAGGCAGAGGGCGTCGGTTACTCCGTAAGTTTGCAGAAACATCATGACTTCCCGAATGGCTTTTTGTTCCGCCCAAGCTTCTTTGATGCTTTTCACCCTCTTCGCTCCAATCCCTTCGACTTCACGCAATCTGCTCGATTCATCTGAGATGACCCGAAGAGTATCCGCTCCGAAGTGATCAACGATCTTGTTGGCGTAGGTCTTCCCTATTCCGTGGATCAGCCCGCTTGAGAGGTATTTTCTGATGCCATAGGCAGACGCGGGAAGTTTACTCTCGAAACTATCGAACGAAAATTGCCTTCCGTGCTTCGGGTGATTTGTCCATGATCCTTCCAGGAGCAAGGTTTCGCCGCATTGCACTTTGGGCGCTTTTCCTACGACGGCAATTTCTACGCTTTGGTCGCCTTCCCTGAGCTTTCCGATAAGGAAACCGTTTTCTTCATTGTAAAAGGTAATTCTCTCGAGGACACCCTCAAGCGAACTTACTTCTTTTCCACCTGTTGGACGCCCCGCCAAATTTAGTCGCTCTGGTTAAGAGTGCTTGGGGAATTCAGGCGCAGGGCATACCAATCAATCTTGCGGGTGAAATACATTGCGGCAGCCAAGGTGGCAAAGAGACCGAGACTTCCCATGAGCAAGGCAAAGTTTTC
>JAURNO010000052.1 GCA_030830145.1 Verrucomicrobiota bacterium | reverse complement strand
TTAAACGCTTCCGGGTAATCAACCGTGATGACGTCTCCACCCTTGAGCTGAAGGACCCGGTCGTCCTTGGATACCACTCCGAGAGCCGTCGGGACCTCCGCCATGAACAAGCCCTTCCCTGCCCCGCCACTGATCAGGTTGACTTGCTCGGCATCTCCTCCCGGTTGGGTGCGAATGTTTACGGGAATGCTGGTATGCCCGCGACTAATCCCCAAGTCGCTGTCCTGCACGACGATAGAAAGTGCCACTCCGGGCTCATGCCAGCGCTTGGAGGTCTGGCCCAATCGACCAACCGCCCGGAGGAGTTGAAGTTGATCCATGAAGCGCTGCTCGACTCCATAGACTTCAGCTAGGTTATAAAGGGTTTCGTTGGCCAGTTTAACATCGGGAACGCGCTCCAAAACGGAGCGGAAAATGTCGCGGGCTTGGTCCCGGTCTCCTTGGTTGCTTGCGAGCAATCCACGCATGAATTCGGCCCGAATCACCACTTTCGAGTCACGACTGTTGGCTAGATCCTCAAAGATTTCCTCGGCCTTCGAATAGTTTTTCTGAGCCATGAAGGATTCCCCTATTCCGAATTCCGCCTCCACTGCATCTTCGCTGTCCGGGTAGGAATTCTTAACCGTGGTGTATTCGCTGCGGGCAGCGTCGAAACGCAACCACTTGAAATAATTTCTAGCCAAGAGAAGGCGTACACTTGCCTTTTCCTTGTCGCTGAAGTTTTTGGACTCGTCGTTCTTGACCAACCAAACGGCAAGAAGATCCTCCACCCGCTGATGGTTCTCGTCCCCACCGGCTGCAACATGAGATTCTGCAGCGAAGAGGATGAGCTCCAAAGGCATCTCGTTGCGGTGCTTGTCGAAGAGCTTTTGGCGTTCGAGGTAGGCTTCCAGGGCCCTCTCGTTGTCACCCAATCTGAGTTGCAAGAGAATTTCCATCAAGGGAGCCAAGGGACTTTCCTTGTCGATGGTCATGCCCACTCCGCCGATTTTGGAATAGGCTTGGGCCAACAAGCCACGCCCAGTTTCCTTGTAGCTGCCGGGAACATTGCCGGCATAAGACTGAGCGGCGGTCAACAAAGTGGCGGCTCCGGCATAATCCCCCGAGGACAATGCGGTTTGAGCGAAGCTAAGGGCAACATTCCATCCATGCGAACCATTATCGGCCCGCAGAAGAGCGGAACGCATGGCCTTGAGCCTTTCGATCTCGGGCATGTCTTTTTGCCCCTCCTTGTCTTGAAGAGCCAAGGCGGCAAAAACGGAATAATTGAAAACGTCGAGATTGCGCAAAGCTTCCAAAAGACTTTTCTTGTCTTCGGCGGAGATTTCCTCGTCCTTGCGAATCGTCGATATCCAAGAACTGACCTTGCCTGCGTCGATTGTAAAGGAACGCATCGGGCGTTGACCCTGTCTTTTCTTGGCCTCGTCGAGTACCCGGATGAAATTCTTCCAGTCCTTCTTGGCGAAGAGAATCCCCGCGTAGTCACCCGCGTAGGCTCCGTGTTGATCGTGATCCCCCTTGCGCAATTTGTCCAGTTCGCTGGCCTTGGCCTTGTCGTCCTGATCCTCCAGGCGCAGTAAAACGACCTTCCTCAATTCGGAACTCCCGGCATCCAAGTCCTTGTGACTGGCAAAGTATTGGTCGGCTTCCGCCTTTTTTCCGTTTTCGGCAAGGGAGGAGTAATTGTGACTGAAATAGCTCAGGTTTTTGCCGAATTCCCCCTCTGCCTTGACGAGGTACTGGTAAGCCCGGGCCAACAGGGACGCATCCTCCGATTTGACGGCAATGTCGAGTGCCGAGTGCCACCACCTTGGATCATGAGTCGGATCCGCTTGCAAAAGATGACGCAGGGCTTCCACCTGATCAGCCTCGGTTCCATATTGCGAAACTTCCAACCAGTTCGAAGCACGGGTCGCATCCTTGGCAAAACGCTTGGCCAAGGCCTTGTAATGCGGAATGGACAAGGACCGGTCCTTGTTCCCCGCATAGCGCCAGTAGTCATGCCCGAGCTCGGAATGAAACCGTACGAACTTTCGTTCGGTGTTCAGCTTTTTGGAAAGGGAAAGGAAAGCGGATGGTTTGTTCGAGCCGATCGCTTTTTCGAAGGCGATCCATTCCTTTACTTCGGGATGGTCATTCAACTTCTTGACCTCCGTACGGAACCATTTGCGGTTTCCTTTCTCCAAGTCCGAACTGCCGTTTCCCTTGGCCCAATCCTGAAGCCAACCGCGTAAGTGAGCGAGATGACCGTTGGCTTGGGCATACTTGAGCAATTCCTGAGCCTCACGCCGGAAAGCTCCCTCGTCCGGAGCCGAGCTCAAATACCAGGAAAGAGCGGAGGCGATCCGGCTATCGTTGACGGGTTCCTCGCGAACCATCTGCAAAATCTCATTGCGGGCCCGATCGGCGTCCTTGGTTCGGTCACGGTAAAGATCGATGGCGAGAGCCAAGCGTATGAAATGGCGGGTATTTGCGGGAGCTTTGGCAAAAGCCCCGCGAAGGGCTTGCTCGGCCTCCGGCAGGCGCTTGGGATCAAGCTCGTTCATCCAGCGAACATAATAATTAGCCAAATCACGATAAGCCGGGTTGTGCGAAAGAGCCTGCGCAGCCACGCTCACAGCCTGGGGCAATTGCTTCTCGCGGGCATGAGCATGAGCAAGGTTGGAGAGGGCCTGTCCGAAGGAATCCTGCTTATTGGGATACCTTCTTCCGTAGTCGTCGACCAGGGGCTTAAGCTGTCCAGCTTTGCCCGAACTATCGTAAAGGACGGTTATCAATGTTTTGAGGTATCCCTCGTTGTCTTTTTGCAAATCCAATGCCTTGCGATAATGAGTGATCGCGTTGAGGCGTTGCCAGGTTCCCCACAGGTGACCGCCCACAAGGTAATGAACTTCGGCCTTGCGTTTGGAATCACGGATCAAGTTCATGCGGATGAGTTTTTCCCCGAGGGCGATGGCTCCCTTGCGGTCCCAATTCCCATGGGAACAACGGTCAAAGGCATAGTTCCCCAACTCCATGGCAGGCGTACCCTTCATCTTGTCCAACATCTCAAGGGCCAAACGCCCACACTCCTTGGCCCCGGCGGATCCCGATTCGCCGAAAAGACGAACCGCCCGGTAGGCACTCTTTTGATCTTTTGTTCCGGAAAGCTTCCAGGCTTCTTCGAAAACCTCGGCTGCATCCATTTTCTTGCCTTGCCTTTCCAGAACCTCGGCAAGATTCCGAGCGACTTGAGCGGCCGATCCGTCCTTGGCGTAAAACTCGAGAAACTGACGGGCGGTCGAGACGATGTCCTCGTTGCGCGAGAGAATGAGATGACCGTCGAGCAACTTCAGCATCACTTCCTTATGCCGCGGATGATCGCGATGCGCCTTCACGAAGGTCTTGCCTGCTCGGACAAGACCGAATCCGCGGGCATTGCCATGATACAGATCGACGAGTTCGAGCAGGGCATTCGCCCCCTCCACCGAACTCGTATCCAATTTTCGGACCTGAGCCTCGAGGTCGGCGGCTTGTTGAGAGACCGGATCGATTTTCGCTTCCTGACCGGAGAGTGGGAAAATCCAAGCGGAGGAAAGGAGGAGGATGGTAAGAATTTGGTTCGCTTTCATTGAGTAAGGATAAAATTGGTTCTTGAGAAAATTAAGTTTCCAAAGTGGGATCAATGCCCCGCCTTGGCCAGGGCTTCGCTTATGCGTTTGGCTTCGCCGGCCAAGTTACTGTCCGGAAACTCATTGATGATTTGGTCGAATTTACGGCGGGCATCTCCCTTCCGGTCGACCCGGTAGAGGCATCTCCCGTAATTAAAAAGAATGACGTCGAGAAAACCGGCATCGGGGTGTTTCTCCAACACGTTCTCGAACACGTCGATCGCTCGACGGTAGTCCTTTTTCTTGTAATAGAAATTAGCCATTTTGGCGACTGCGTCCCCTACCCGTCCGCTTTCCGGATAATTTTCGAACACTCCCTGGTATGCCCGGAAGGCTTGCTCGAAATACCCCTGTCCTTTTTCCTCCCCAGCATCCAAGGCCATTTGCTCGTAGCATTCCGCAATACCGAATTGGCCCTCCCCGCGAAGCTCGCTGTTCTTGATGGTGGTCAAACCTCGGAACAGGGAGATCGCAGTTTTAAGGTCTCCCCTTTCTTTGGCAACGCTTGCTTGCTGCAAAATGGCATCGTCCACGAAAGGACTCTCCGGAAACTCGTTTTGCAAACGGCGGCTCATCGCGGCGGCGGCTCCGTAGTTTTCCATGGCAAAGTAAATTTTCCAGAGGCCGACGTAGGATTCCTCGAGAATCCGGCCGCGCAGTTTGCGGGCCGACTTTGCGGTCTCCTCTCCCACCGCAATGGCTTCCTTGTATTTGGTCTTGGCCTTGTCGGCCAACCCGAACTCCTTGTAATGGTTTCCGATTTCCGCAAGAGCGGCAGCCGTCTTGAGTTCGGTGCGCAGGCGCAATTCCTCGTCGTCGATTCTCGTCTTGGTGACGCGCACCCCGCCTACGTTCCCCTCGATGCACTTGGCCGAGGAAACGACAGTTCGTTCGTCGTCCGAAACATTCAATTTGTCTTCATAAACGACCCGTACGACGTCGCCGGGAAGAGCTTGCAGCTTTTGATCAGACTTGGCCTCAGCTTGAGTTTCGACGGATACCACTCCTCGGAAGATGCCACTGTGAATTGAATCGTCCTGAAGCAATTCCGCAGGAACGGCTACGGCCTCCCTTCCTTCCGGCGAAGCTGTCGACTGGTTGCTTTCTATGCTTTGCAGTTGCTCGATCACTGCCTCGTTCAAGTCGACCACGAGGGAGTCAACGGTTTTGAATTTGTCGATTTTGGGACCCTCCCCATCCTCCGAAAAAGGATCGTAGGATTCTTCGCCTTCGGTCGGTTGGTCAATGGCCCCACTTGCTACAAGGCTCGCGATTTCCTCATCGATTTCCTCAGGCGTCTTGCTTCGCCTAACCTCGACCGTGACTTTCAAGCGGTCAACTTTGGCTGAAACGTCCCAATCCGGATCATTGACCTGCAAATTGGCGATTTTTCCAAGAACCACCCCGTTCAAAGTGTCCCGGTAGGACCCGTCCATGATCGATGCCTTACCCTGCCCGACTACCTGAACTTGCTTCAGGCGTTTGACTCCGAATTCCTTCTTCGCGGTATGCTTGTCGACATAAAGAACCTCCACCATGTCGCCTCCCCCTACCTCGAGCACTCCATTCCCTTTTTTCACGCTCCCCAACTGGGTTGAGATGGAGCCAAGCACAATCCGGGCATTTCGTCCGATTGCCCGACAGGAAAGGGTTTCCTCGTCCCCCCTTTGGGTCTTGCAAAGAACGTCGACCGCATCTTCCTGGGCGAGAATGGCCAGGTCGGCATCCTCGATTTTGACGAACAAGCGTTTGCCCGCCTCTACCTTTTCCTTGCCCTTCTCCTTTTCGGAAAAAGCGGTACCCACTTTTTCAAGGGATTCGATTGCACGACTGTAGTGCCCCTGCTTGAAATGACCGAGGCCGATATAATAGTATGCCCGGTTCACTTCCTCAGAGGCTGGGAAGTCTTCGATAATCTTGCGGAAAACCTTGAAGCATTTTCCGTAAAGACGGGCTTCGTAAAAACAGACTCCTTGCTTCAGCGTCGCTTGAGCTCTCATCGCATCATCCCGGTTATCCTCCTGCGCAGCCGACTCAAAGTGTTTGCGGGCCTCGTCGAATGCACCCTTGCTCGTAAGCAAGTATTCGCCGATGCGCATATGGGCGTCGAACCTCACCTTGCTCCGGGGGAACTGATCCAAAACGGTCCGCCAAATTTCCAAGGCCTTGGCTTTTTCGTCCGCCTCCATTCGCGAATCTCCCGCTTCGAGAAGTTTCTTGGCTTTTCGGTCTTCGGTAATTGATCCGCGCAAGGAGCTTTGGGCCTCCAAAGAAACAGCAAAAACGCTCGTGGCAAGGATAAGAAAACAGAGGAGTTTTTCTTTCGTAGGCATGGTAGGTTTCATGATTGGTTTTTGTAAAAGGGCTTGGGGTTCAGGAAGAGAGTTCATCTTGGGCAGGCAATCACAAGCATTTTTTGTCATTTGTGGATAAATAATGGGGCGGACTACTGCAGAAACCACAAGGGTGTCGGAAGCAAGGATCTTCAAACCAAAAGCAAGGTAAGCTCCAAGGAAAGAGAATACACACAACGAAAAGCGAAATTCTTCCGCTTTTTTGCGTCAGACCGCCCCAAAAAAAATCACCCCCTCCCTCAAGGAAGGGACTTTAATAATCAAACCGCCCCCCGTTCTAAGCGAAAAGCTCTTGCACCGCTCTTCCGCCCTTGCGTATTAGGCGCATGGGGCGTTCGAGGGGAGTCATGACTTCCTCGCGCCCATCTATGCCGAGGGCGTGAAGTACGGTCGCATGGATGTCATGGGGCTTGACCGGACGATCCTCGGGCATGACCCCATCCTTGTCCGACGAACCAATTACGCGACCGCCCGCAATTCCTCCACCGGCTAGAAAACAACTGAAGACCTGAGCATGATGATCGCGACCGGCGTTCTGATTGATTCTCGGGGTCCTCCCAAATTCGCTCATCATAAGAACGAGGGTTTTCTCGAGCATTCCCGAAGATGCCAAGTCCTCGATCAGGGAAGCCAAGCCGGGATCCATAATCTCTCCATGATTGCGCATGGCGTCGAAATTATTGCTGTGGGTATCGAAACCGCCCCGGTTAACCTGAACGAACCGAACGCCGGTTTCCACCAAGCGCTTGGCCATCAACGCACCCCTTCCGAAATCGGTATCCCCGTAACGCTCGATGGTCTTGGGGTCCTCTTCCTTGAGTTCGAAGGCTTTGAGGGCGGGGCTGCGCATCAGTGAAACGGCATCGTCCACCGCGGTTTCATTGGCCAGCATTTGCTTGGCCCCGAACTTGGAGGAGGTTCGTTTGTTCATGCGGGCCAGAACATCGAGTCTCTTGTTTCCTCTCATCTCTCCAATCCCTGCGGGAAACTGCAAATAGGGATCCTTTTCTCCAGGCTGCCCCACGAAATAGGCGGAACATTTTTGCCCGAGATATCCAGGGCGAGGGGCTTGTCCGCTTACCGTAACGAAGGCGGGTAGATCGCCGAGCTTTTCCTTTTGGTGAACAACGATACTCCCCAAACCGGGATGCAACAAGTTGGCGCTCTGCCCGTAGCCCGTCTGCAATTCATAAGTGGCCCGACCATGATCCCCATTCGTGCCGGCAATGGAACGAACGAGCGAACAATGATGCATCTGCTTGGCGAGCTTGGGAAAAATCTCACTGATTTGAACGCCGTCGGCACTCGTGGCAATCGGATCGAATTCACCTTGGGTAGGCCTTCCGGGCTTGGGGTCCCAAGTATCGATATGGCTCATTCCTCCTCCATTCCAAAAGAGGATGACATGCTCGGCTTTGGCTGGCCCAGCTGTCCCTTTGGCGGCAAGAAGTTGAGAAATGGGCATGCCCAGCAAGGTGGCAGTCCCGGCAAATCCGTGAAGGAAGCGACGACGGGTGAGAGCGTAATCGGTGCAGTGCATGATCAGACCTTTGTTTCGTGGATAAACTAGGGGATAAACTTAAATTCGTGACTATTGAGCATGGCCCAGCGCAAATCAGCCATTCCTTCGATTGGCAAATCCTTCAGAAGGGACAGGCCTTCTTTCATTTCTTCGTCATTGGGTTCACGGGTGAAAAGAGAAAGGTAAGTTTCGCGAATTGCCTGCGGCAGATCTTGCCTGGTTCCTTTCAGCAAAGCGAAAACGGACTCGTATGGACCTACCCGGGCGGCTTCGTGAGTAAGCTTGCCATTGAGCATCATGAGAGCCTGCCTCATCGAAGCATCGAAAGTTCTGAAGTCCCCTAGCCTATCCCGTCCCGGTTGCCCGAAAATTCTGAGAAAATGATCGGGGGCGGCTGGAGTGGCCATCCGGAAGGAGCTCGAATAGCGCGGGTTGTCGTCCACGGTTTGCTCTTCGTAAACATACTTGTATTTGCCTCTTCTTCTCGATTGGCTGTTCGT